>JALFBO010000016.1 GCA_022772105.1 Erysipelotrichaceae bacterium
TATGGGCTTTACAAACTGTATTAAAGATTACGAAAAATATGAAAAGAAAGAACTTGAAGATATGGGCGTCAATGATTCTATGATTCACGTTGATTTCATGATTGGAACTAGCGACATGAAGATTGTTGGTATTACTAGTGACGATCAAGAAGTAGTTATCTTTGAAAATGGTAATTGGGCTTTCTAGACTAGTAATAGATAAAATATTTTAAATTGATTACAAAAAGTACATTGTTTTTAAAAGCCGATAATAAAAAAACTTCTAGATAGATGATGTGTACCCTAAGTCAAGGACAATAAATAAAAAACATATAAAGTTATGATATCCCTAGGGATATCCGGAATTTTGCCGATTTCAGAGGAGCTGTGCAATAGCAGTTCCTTTTTCTTCGTAAATAATTAATTCTGTACCTGGTTGTTTAAGTAAATAATCGCGATATTGGACTGGTGTCATCTTATTTAATCCCCATTGACAACGATCATTGTTATAGTAATCAAAATAATCATTAAGTTCATTACAAACAGCTTCATAGGATTCACATTCTTCTAAATGAAGTTCATCTTTCATGTGTCCAAAGAAAGATTCTTGAGGAGCATTATCCCAACAGTTTCCTCTTCTAGACATTGATCTAGCTATACTTAGTTCTGACAGCAATGAAATAAAGGCAATAGAAGTATAATGCACCCCTTGATCACTATGAATAACGCATTTATTGAAATCAATGAATTTACATTTTTTAAGTTGCGATACTGTATCTAAAACAAATTTTATTTCTAGAGATTCTGAATATTCTTTTGCAAGTATCTCATTCGTGGAAGCGTCTTTAATAGTTGAGCAATAACATAGTTTTCTATCTTTACCATAGAAGATATAAGTAATATCAGTTAATAAATGTTCTCCTGGTTTGCTTGTCTTAAAATTTCGACTAAGTTTATTTGAAGCATAATTATTTGTTTTCATAGCTTTAACCATTCGCCTATACGGATTTGCTTTTCTAATTGGACAATATAGTCCATATTTTTTCATAAGACGTCTAATTTTCTTTAGATTCATAACAATTTCAAAGGTGTTGAGTAATGTCATTTTGATTTGTCTAGCCCCTTTATGTCGATTTTTATAATCATATGCTTGCTTAATTAACTTGAAATCTTCTTCATCTTTAACTTCTTTGATTTTAGGATTCTTTTGATAACTTAAGAAATTGTAAAACCCTGATCTTGAAACATGTAGTTCTTTACACATCATAGAAACAGACAAATGTTTTTTGGGATTATCATAAAAAGATTTAATTACTTTGTATTTTTCTTTGACGGGGATTGTTTTGGCTGGTAACGTCTTTCCAGCCTTCGTATTTGGCGTAAGAATTCAACCTCTTGTTTAAGAGTCTCAATTTGCAACTTTTGTTTATCAATTATCTCTTCTAATGTAAGATTACGAGTAATTGGTCTTCCGGAATTACCTTTTCTTGTATCTTCAAGAGAGGAACGTTCATTGTATTGTTTTCTCCATCTTTTAGAACAATTATTAATTCTTTGCTGACCTACTATTGAAATTGGTAATCCTGCATCTTCAAATATTTTTGCAGGATTCTTTAATCCATATTCTTTGATAAACAATTCTTTAAATTCTAAAGAATAAGTTATTCCTTTATTGGAAACATGTTTAACATACTTATTCTTTCTAAGAAACTCAACCTGCTCATTTGTAAAATAATTCTTTCCCATGATATCACTTCCTTTCATATATTATTGCATAAGAAAACCCAGTGAGTAGAACAGTTTTTTATTTACTGTCCATTTCACTGGGTACATTTTAGTTGGAGTATCAGTACTTCTTTTATTTTTTATTGCATTATCTAAGATGATGATTTATATTTATCACATATAAGGGAGTAGTTAGCTCGATAGAGTGATTGACCTACATGCTGAAATTAAATTCAGGTTCAATCTTAAATAACCAGACTTATGTCTTTTTTGACATAGGTCTATTTTTATATATAGGAGGATATATGATTAACGCAATTATTTACGCTATTTTACTTGGGTGTGGTTTAGCTATGGATGCATCTGCTGTTTCAATGACTAATGGAATGAATGAAACGAAGATGAAATTACCAAAGATGATTTTAGTTGCCGCAATGTTTGGAATTTTTCAATGCATTATGCCACTTTGTGGTTATTTTGTAGGAAATATTTTCAAATCATTTTTAGAAAAATTTACTGCTATTATTGCTCTTCTTTTATTATCATACATTGGTGGAAAGATGCTTTATGAAGGAATAAAGGCAATAAGAGAACAAAAGAAAAGTGCAAAGGAGAGCGTTAATGAAGAAGAAAATGTTGAATTAGAAGAAAAAAAGAAGTTAACTTTTGGACAATTATTTATTCAAGCTATCGCAACATCTATCGATGCTTTAACTGTAGGATTAGTATTTATTGGAGTAGGGGTGAGTTATGGTTTAGATAATAACTTCTTTGCTATTCTTGTTTCAGTAATTATTGGTATTGTCACATTTATTTTTTCTATTATCTCTTTATTTATTGGAAAGAAATTTGGTGAACTATTAAGCGATAAAGCACAAATTGTAGGAGGACTTATTTTGATTGGAATTGGTCTAAAAACATTTATTCAATTTATTATTTCTATTTTTTAGAATCATTTTTTTATAAACAAATAAAATGTGGTGAGTTATAATAACTTATATAAAAATAATAAGACATAGTTATAGGGGGACATATGATTTATTATAATGGTATTTCGGATACACTAATGGAACTTAGAAAGAAAAGAGGCATAACGCAAAAAGAATTAGGGGAAGTTTTAGGTGTATCTAATAAAACAATTTCAAAATGGGAAAAAGGAATTATTGAACCTGATATTGCCTCGATGATTAATTTATCTAAGTATTATGGGATAACTATTGATGAATTGATTAGAGGAGTAGAAAAAGAAAAATTAGATAAAATGCAATTTCCTATGTATACGACAATATATGCGAAGAAGGTTGTTATTTTAGATCAATTATTTCACATTATTTTTCTTTTATTATTTTTTGCAATAAATTTTGAGTCAGTATTTGTTGATATAACTTTAACATTTTGGAATATTTGCTATATTCTTGGGTTAATAATTATATATATTTTCTCTATCATTGGTCATAAAGCCGCGAATAAAAGATTAGGAATAAGATGAAATGATAATTTAACTAACAAAAAATAAAAAAGCAAACAAAAATGTATATATATATGCTATAATATTATTACGTTGTTAGCGAGGTTTATTATGAAAGAAGAAATTAAGAATTGGAAAGAATTATCATCGGAAGATAGACAAGTAATAATTATTAAATTGACTTACGAGTTTGATTTCGGATTTAAATTATCTTATCATATGCCTTTAGGCCATGAATCTGATTATTCTTATTACGATGAGAATACAAATATCTTTAGTTTTAATTATGATTTGATTAAAGATGATGATACACTTAATGCTCTCTATGTTTTATTTGTAGAAATTAGAAAATTTATGCAATTAAAGAATATCGATTCATCTAGCTTAGTACAAAGAAGCTTAAATTATGAATTCTTATATGATGGAACTGTTTATACAAGAATTGATGGAGCGTTGATTGAAGTTAATTTAGAAGGCGAAAGAAAATATTTAAAACAATTATATATTTGCGCTCCAAATACTTATGATTATAATAAGTTTGCATACGATAAGATTTTATCTTATATCGGTGAAGATGAAACATTAAAGGCAGAACTTGATCAAATTTATGATTATTGGAAACCAACATGGGAATTCTTCAAAGAAGAAGATATGGAGAGAGTATACTTAGAAGTATTTGAAACAATCGATAATTTAGCAAAAGCAAAAGCATAAAAAAGGTAGGCGTCAAGCCTACTTTTTTATATGGCACCATTTTTTAAAAAAATTAATATAGCAGAAATAATGAAACGCCTATATTTTCTATCAATAGTTGTCGTAGAACGAATTAATTGACGGTAATTTCCTTTTATTTGTACTAACTTATCAAGTTCTAATTTAGAAAAGAATTTCCATACTTCCCCTGATAATTTTTGACGTTCTTCAATGTTAAGACTTGAAATTAATTTTGTGATTCCTTTATCAATTTCAATACTCCTATGCGTCAAAGCCTTTTCCCTAATAAAATGAGTTCCTTCAATTTGCCAAGACAAAGCATCATGTTGATTGACTCCACGTGCATTACTTCTAATTACTATTTTCTTGGAAATAAGATCAAAAAATTGACCTACGATAGAATCTTGAGGAAGATAAGATATAAGACGAGACTTTATTCGATGGTATTTTTCTTTGTCTAGTTTCTTTTTGAAAAAACCAGGACCGTCAAATGAATATACTTTTATGATCCTTTTTTGAACATCTTTGTCACAATATATAGAAGCATAAAAAGAAAGGTTTCCTCCTTTTGAGTGACCTCCGATAATTATTTGTTTATCAGGGTATAACGAGGCTACTTTGTTTATATATTTAACTGAATCATATTGGGCCGGGATTGTTTTTTCACATATCATATTTAGATTTTCTTGCCAACCAATAAGTGTATCATCTGTTCCACGGAAGCAAATGAAAAGCGTATCATTGATATGATAAGTAATCGCGCAGAATTGTTCTTCATTTTCTAATGATATTCTATTTATATAATTAGAAACAAATATTTTTCCAAAACGTTCACTTCTTTGACACTCCTCGGCGACATCAAGGATATTATTTGGTAATAATAATCCAAGCTTTATTTCTTTTTTGGGCGTCTTTTTAAATACTTCATCGACACATTTTCGATATAATTTTTTTCTTTTTGAAGGATAAGAAGGAATAATATTATCATATTCAACATAAGAAATAACTGAAAAAATCAAAGCATCTATTTCATTTAGTTCGCTTTGATAAAATGATAAATCTTTTCTCCATAATAAATAATCAAATATATTCATTTCCTAGTTATGTTCCCTTATCATATTTTTATCATACTATATGATATAATTTTTATCAATCACCACATTTTTTCATTAATAAAAATCTAAAAATTTTTTATCTATAATGATATTTTTATTAATCTAATTTATAATTAGTGAAAGGAGAAAAAAAGACTTATGAATCAACCTTTAGCAGCACTAATTAGACCTAAAAATCTTGATGATATGGTAGGACAAACACATCTTCTTGGTAAAGATAGTCCTTTAAGAAAACTTATCGAAGTAAAACATATTCCCAATATGATATTTTATGGTCCTTCTGGATGTGGCAAAACAACTCTTGCAAATATTATTGCAGCGCAAACTAATAAATCATTATATAAAATCAATGCAACAACTGCTTCTTCACAAGATGTTAGAGAAGTTATTGCTTCCATTGGTACCCTTAATAATCAAAATGGAATTTTACTTTATATTGATGAGATACAATATTTTTCTAAAAAGCAACAACAAGTATTGCTTGAATATATTGAAAATGGTGATATAACTTTAATTGCTTCAACAACGGAAAATCCTTATTTCTATATATATAATGCATTGCTATCCCGTTCTACAATATTTGAATTTAAAAGCGTTAGCGCAAAAGATATTGCTAAAGCTATTCAAAGAGCAATAAGCATTTTAGAAAAGGAAAATAATATCATGATTGAAGCTGAAAAAGGATTGGTAGAGTACGTTTCATCCGCTAGCGGAGGAGATGTAAGAAAAGCTATTAATACAATAGAATTACTATATGAAATATCGCCTCATTACGATAATAAATATCACTTTAGTTTAGCTATTGCTGAAGAAATAGCTCAAAAGAGTTCCATGAAATATGATAGAGATGGTGATGCTCATTATGACTTGTTATCTGCTTTCCAAAAATCTATAAGAGGATCAGATCCTAATGCGAGTGTGTTTTATTTGGCAAAATTGTTATCCTCAGGAGATATTATTTCTCCTTCACGGAGACTACTTGTGATAGCCGCAGAAGATATAGGCCTTGCTCATCCTAATGCAATTGCTGTTACCAAGGCTTGCGTTGACACCGCTTTTCAATTAGGACTTCCAGAAGCGCGTATTCCTTTAGCGGAAGCAACTATATTTCTTGCTACTTGCCCAAAATCAAATAGTGCAATATGTGCAATCGATAGCGCGTTAGATGCTGTTAAAGCGGGAAAAGGAATACAAGTTCCTGCTCATTTGCAAGATGCTCATTATGCAGGAGCCTCTTCTTTAGGCCATGGAAAAGAGTATCTTTATCCTCACGCTTATCCTTCTCATTATGTGGATCAACAATACCTACCAGACGATATCAAAAATAAGGTTTTTTATACCTATTCTGATAATAAAATTGAAAAAGCAGCGGAAAACTACTGGTCAAAATTAAAAAAATATTGATTTGCCAAAATACTACGATATAATTATATTGATATATAGTCATTAAATATAAAAAGGAGGAGTCCTATGAAAGAAAAAAATGCAAAAATTTTATATGGAATCACTAAAACTATTGGAATCCTAAACTTATTCATGTTTTGGGTTGTTACAGTGATTGCTATGGGTATGGTTGGCATTACTAATATTGTTACTAAATCTGCAGATATTATGAGAGTTTTATATCACAATGTATTATTAAAAATTATTAATGATAAAATTGGAGCGATTGCAATATTTGTTCTTGCTATAGTTGTCATATTAATTTTCTTAATTATTATGATTACACGTGAACATACTTCTTTCCTTGGAGCTATCAATCTATGTTTATTCTTAGGATTTACCACAGTTTTAGCTTTAAAACCAAAGAACTTTGCTTATTACTGGAATAAAGAATCAGACTTGATAATTCAAAGATGGAATTTACCATTGCCTTATCTAAAGGTATTTGTTATTGCTTATTGTGCGGTAATTGTTCTTTCATTATTCTATTTTATCTTCTCTTCCATCTATACAACTAAACAAGCAGGAAATGTTGTCTATATGAACAACCCTGAAACTATAGAAAATCTAGAAGAAGAAAAAGAAGAAAAAGTAAAAAAACCTGCTATTGTTGTTAATGGTAAGGTTGAATTAGGCGCAGAAATTCAAATTTTAGCTTATGGGCATGAAGCTTATGCTCGTGTTACTGAATATGATGGTGAAGTTATGGACTTTGATGTAGCTAAACCAGAAGAAGAGCCATCAGTAGAAGAACCTGTTGAAGAAGTTATAGAAGAACCAGTTGAAGAACCACTTGTTGAAGAAACTGTAGATGAGGAATCAATAGGTGAAGAACCAGTTGAAGAACCTGTTGAAGAGGAAATTATAGAAGAAGAGCCTATCGCTCAAGAATCAAATGATGAACCATTTAGCTTTGGTGGTTTCTCTAGTGATGAAGATGAAACTGAAGAAGATGAAGACGAAGATGAAGAAGATATCGAAGAAGATGAAGACGAAGAAGATGGTTTGATGGTCAATCAAATTTATGGTCAAACATCATCTTCAATTGGTAAAATTAATAAAATTGATTTTGATGAGAAAGTTGAAAAAGCTTCGCCTGATCTTAAGAGACATTATAATGAAATTAAGAATGTCATTATGAAATATAGAAATGTTCACTCTCGTATTTCTAAGGCTGGTGATTCATTTAGATGTAAAGGCCAAAAATATGTTTATATGACTATTGTTGGTAAGACATTAAAAGTTTATTTGGCGTTAGACCCATTCTCAATCGATCAAAACGTTTATCACCATAGAGATGTTTCTAATAAGAAGAAATATCAAGTTACTCCAACTTTACTTAGAGTCAAATCTGAATTATCTGTTAAGAAAACTATCAAATTAATTGAAGTTATGTTTGAAGATAACATGATTGATGTTAAGAAAAAGGTTGAAGAAAAAGATTATGTTCAAGAACTTTTAGATATTCTTGAAGCAAAAAAGCAACCAGTTGAAAATCAATAGGAAGAATGCCTTCAAAGGCATTTTTCTTTTTTTTAATAAAGCAATATTGTAAAACCATATTTATATGATATACTTTTAATGTACAATGATTTTTTAGGAGGAAATATGGCAAAAAAATTAAATAAATCAATTGGACTATTTAGTGCTCTTTTATCTCTAGTTTTTGGTGTTGTAACATTTG
>JALFBO010000028.1 GCA_022772105.1 Erysipelotrichaceae bacterium
TGGTAAAGATAATGCAGGACGAAGATTGACATATAAATCAAATAGAAGACGAAGTTGAACGTTTACTGATTTGAATCCTTTACCAATTGGCGTGGTAACAGGAGCTTTTAAAGCTACTTTATTTTTCTTTATGGAATTAATTGCGTCTTCTGGAATTAAAGTGCCATATTTTTCATAAGCTCTTTGACCGATTAAATATTCTTCATAATCAATATCAACCTTAAGTGCAGAAAACACTTTTTTTAAGGAAGCGGTGATCTCAGGACCAATGCCATCTCCTTCAAATAATGTGATTGTATATTTTGCCATAATTATTCTTCCTCCTTAATAATTTCACCAACATATTTACCTGCAGGACGAACGATTTTATCACAATATTGTTTGTTTTCAATATTATGAGCTAACCAGCCAATCATTCTTGAACAAGCAAAAAGTGGTGTGTATAAATCTGAACTAATATTGAGAATTTCATAAGTTAATCCCGAGTAAAAGTCAACGTTTGTACAACAGACAAATCCTGGGCCTTTTCTCTTAGTTAATTCTTCTATAGCGATGCGTTCAAAAGTAGCGTAGAAATTAAACTTAGCTTCATATCCTTTCATAATTGCTAGTTCGTGACATTTCTCTTTTAAGAGTATGGCACGAGGGTCAGAAAGAGTATAGACAGCGTGACCTATTCCATATATGAGGCCTTTTCGATCATAGAAATTTTTATCTAAAATATTATTAATTACTCTTCTAATATCTTCCTCACTAGCCTTAAGACCAATACTATGGATAACTTGTTTCATCATATTTCTAACTTCTTTATTGGCCCCACCATGACGAGGACCTTTTAAAGATCCTAAAGACCCAGACATGGAAGAATAAATATCAGTTCCTGTTGAAGATATAACAATATTTGCAAATGTTGAGTTATTACCTCCACCGTGATCGGCGTGAATTATAAGAGCAAGATCAAGCGTTTCTGCTTCTAATGTGGTAAATTTACCATCGCTACGCGTCATATACAAAATATTTTGCGCCATAGTATATTCTTTTTTAGGTTTATGAATGAATAAGCTTTTTCCATCGATATAATGTTTCTTAGCTTGATAAGAATAAGAGATAATCGCTGGCATTTTAGCTATGATACTTAATCCTTTTTTGAGCGTTTCAAAAGTATCGATGGAATCAGGATTATCATCGTAAGAATATAAAGATAAAATCGCTCTTTGAATAGTATTCATCGTGCTACGCGAAGGAGTCTTTAAAATAAAATTCTCCGCGAATTCATATGGTAAAGAGTAAGAATCAGAAATGAAAGCGTGGAATTTTTCTAGTTCTTCTTCACTTGGAAGATGACAGAATAAAATTAAAAACATCACTCTTTCAAAGCCGAATGCTTCTTTGTTAAGTTTAGCTAAATCATAGATATCGTATCCGCGATAATATAGATGTCCTTGATCATCGATTTTATTACCATCGTTATCAATATTATAACCATGAACCTCGGAAATCTTAGTAAGTAGAACTAAAACACCGGTGCCATTGTTATTACGTAGACCTTTTTTGACATTGTATTTATCATATAATTCATTAGGAATAAAGGAAGGTTCTTTTCCTTTTTCAAATTCGTCTTCTAAAAATAGATAATCATCTGTCAAATCTGAGTCGCCATAGTCTTTATATGGTGATTTATTTTGAATCATTGAACTACCTCCTTTTTATAGTGTGTTTAATAATGAACCTTTGATAATCATTTCTTTTTCTTCTTCGATTAATGATGTTTGAATAACAAATGTTTTATCATTAACTTTGATAGTTACAGGGAATGAATTTGAAGAAGAAGTGATGGCACTTGAATCAACGCTAATTACGTCCCCTTGGGAGATTGAATCATAGATTTCATCATTAATTTGTAAAGGTAAAATACCAAAATTTAATAAGTTTTGACGGTGAATTCGAGCAAAAGATTTAGCAAGAACTACTTTTACGCCTAAATAACGAGGACAGATAGCAGCGTGTTCACGTGAAGATCCTTGTCCATAATTGTTTCCTGCGACAATAATTGATTTTTCATATTCCTTGGCTCTTTGCTTAAAGTTTTCGTCTACTGGATAAAAGCAGAAAGAAGATAATTTTTCAATATTGCTTCTAAAAGGAAGAATCTTAGCTCCCGCTGGCATAATATGATCGGTTGAAATATTGTCTTCAAGCTTTAAAATAACAGGCGCGGTTTCTACTCTTTCGATTGGTTCAAATCTACCTAATGGCATAATGTTTGGACCCATGATGACGTTATCATCAAACTTTGGTTTAATAAATGCAGAATCATCGATTAAATATGAAGAAGGGATAGGAAAAGCATCTAATGCAATACTTTCTTCCACGCCTACAATATATCCTTTTATAGCGCTTGCTGCACAAACTACAGGGGAAGCTAAATAAATAGAAGCAGATTTAGTACCACTTCTTCCTAAGAAGTTACGATTAAAAGAACGTAAAGTTACCGCATTACTAGAAGGAGATTGTCCCATACCAATACAAGGACCGCATGTGCATTCTAGAATACGCGCGCCACTTTGAACAATATCATAAAGTAAACCATTTTGAATCATCATTTGTAAAACTTGTTTAGAACCTGGATTAATTGTTAATGATACATCGTCTTTGATTTTATGACCTTTTAAAATGGAAGCAACTGCTACCATATCTTCATAAGAAGAATTGGTGCAAGAACCAATACATACTTGATTGACTTTAATATCTTTTAAGGAAGATACTTCTTTGACATTATCAGGTTGAGAAGGACAAGCCACTAATGGTTGTAACGAAGATAAATCAACATCAATTACTTTATCATAAGTTGCACCTTCATCGGATGAAAGTTCTTTAAAGTCTTGTTCTCTTCCTTGACGAATTAAAAACTGTTTTGTTTTTTCATCTGAAGGGAATACCGAAGTAGTTAAACCTAGTTCAGCGCCCATGTTACAGATTGTAGCTCTTTCACATACGCTTAAAGTTTTTACACCTTCTCCTCCATATTCAAATATTTTATTGACGCCACCTTTAACGCTTAATAATTTAAGAAGGTGAAGGATGATATCTTTGGACGTGACACCATGTTTTAATGAGCCACTTAAACGAATTAAATAAATTTCTGGGTTCACTAATTTAAATGGTTTACCCGCCATAGCTAGAGCCACATCAAGTCCACCGGCACCAATGGCAATAGCGCCTAGAGCTCCGGAAGTAGGAGTATGAGAATCTGAACCAAGAAGAGTTACACCAGGACGAGTGAATCTTTCTAATTGTAGTTGATGGCAAATACCATTTCCAGGTTTAGAATATACGATTCCATATTTAGAGGCAACTGTTTGCAAAAATACATGATCGTCCGCATTTTCAAAACCATTTTGTAATGTGTTGTGATCAACATAGGATACTGATAAATCAGTTTTCACTTTATCTATTCCCATGCTCATTAATTCTAGATACGCCATTGTACCTGTGGCATCTTGAGTTAAAGTATTATCAATCTTAATATGGATTTCTTGTTGTCCATCAATTTCATTTACATTTTCCTTTAAATGTGAAAGAAGAATTTTTTCTACTAAATTAAGAGATGTTTTTCCTTTTGTTAACATATAGACCTCCGAAATATTTAATTGTATAAATAATACCTCAATTATACCAAAAGTGCTATGGTAACAAAATCATTAATGTACTTGTTTGTCTCCTAGATACATTGTAAGCGCTTTATGTACGAATAAATAAGATTATTTATATATTATAAATAATTCTATAAGAATTAGATTGCATTAAGTTGAAATTTTATGATTTTTTGAATGCGATATTTTTTCACTAAATGAGTGATTATTGCTCCTTGTATTTTCTGTTGTTTTATACTTTAGAAAACAAAAAAAGACTTCTCGAATTGAGAAGTCAAGACTTGTTAATATTGATGAGATTCTTTTTCTAGTAATTGATTTGTTAAAGACATTGATTCAAGAATTAGCTTAACTAGTTTTTCCATTTGGGAAGAAGCTCTAAAATTTGATTCACAAATGTAATTGACACGGTTTTCTTCTAGTAATGGCATCACTTTATCTTTTTTATGTGGTTGATAAACAGCGATTGATTTTCCACCTTTTTCTTTAACTAGAGTCATACAAGGAATATCGGTTAATCCATCACCTAAATAGATAATATTTCTAAATTCAACGTGTTTTTCATCCTTACGTTGGTTGACATTTTTGTCGTCTGTTTGATCAAATACACCTTTGACAATTCTAAATAGATATTGGGTTTTTAAAGTGTAATTTATGGTACATTTTGGCCAATATGCTTCTCCTTCTTCATTGTATAAGAATTCACAACCATATATGGCTTTAAATTCTTTACTAATAGAAGAGCCTTCTATAATCTCTTTATTTCCAGAAGAAATAATATAATGCTCCAAAGTTATTCCTTTTTCTTGGGCAAAAGAGTTAAGCCTTTTAAACCAAGTAGTAACTCCATCATAAAATTTAACATCCTTACCTAAATTTCTTAAATATTCTTTAGTTAGTTTTATTCCTTTTTTCTTACACTCTGTAATCATGCAATGCAAGTAAGATAAGATTGACTCTGTTCCTGTTGCTTTAGAAAATTCACCAGTCTTAGCCCAAAATTCTTCACTTGTTAATCCCAGGTTAGGAATAAAAGAAAAAGCTTGCATGTCATCTGTTGCTAAAGTTTTATCAAAGTCATAGCAAATAGCAATAACGTTTTTACTCATTATTTTCACCTCGATTTAATTATAATATATTTCTTAAAAAAAGCAAAAAAATCTAAAAATTCTATTAGAATAACAAGCAATTTGAATATTTTTTGACATTTTTATTAGAAATTATTTATTCTTCTTTTATAATCCTAAATTTCACACTTTGCTATATCAATTCATGGTATACAAGTATCAAGCCCGTTAG
>JALFBO010000030.1 GCA_022772105.1 Erysipelotrichaceae bacterium
TTTGATGATTTTCGACGAGCATGCGAATTTGAAGTACAATTACGGAAGCCGACACTTCTGGTCAGAAGGGTACTATGTTTCGACCGTAGGTCTAAACAAGAAAACCATCGTAAATTATATAAAGAACCAAGAACTGGAAGATCAACTAGAGGATAAGAGAAGCCTCAAGGAGTACAAAGACCCGTTTACGGGTAAGTAAGAGTGACAAAGGCAATTGGGCAATCAAAAACACCCCGAAATCGGGGTGGCCAGTAACGAGCCTTGAAGGCGATGCGAAAAACCACGCCTTAAAGACGTGGATTTTTATTATCTCCAAAGGAGATGAAAACCACACGTTAACACGTGTGAGAAAAGATAAGCTTAAGCGATGTCGTGGAAAATAAAAAGACCTCGCGATATGATAATTATGGTCTGGCAACCAAATTAACATAAAGGAGGTATCATTCATGAATGACGATTCTAGTTTATCACACACAAGATGGAATTGTAAGTATCACATTGTATTTGTTCCAAAGTATAGAAGAAAAGTAATATATGGAAAACTAAGAGCAGATATAGGAGCAATTCTAAGACAACTTTGCGCATACAAAGATGTCGAAATAATAGAGGCACACGCGATGCCTGATCACATACACATGCTCGTCAAGATACCACCAAAGATGGCGGTATCTTCATTCATGGGGGGATTTAAAGGACAAAATAATGTTTGCTTGATTCTTCATATAACATAAAAATATCATCTAAAAATCGCCTTTATTTACCTCTTTTTGACCCTTTTTATACATGGTACATTTTTTTGGCAAAAAAGGAAAAATTTCCTATATACATACTAGATTTTTTATGATAACATTATGTTGCTTAAGGACAAAGGAAAAATTTTATGAAAACAAAAAAAGTAATAGGTGTACTATGTGCATTAGGGGCGTTCTTCTCACTTACTGTTGTTAATCCTTCTAACAATATTTTTGAGCATAAGAAAGCGCAACCTCAAAACGATAATGTTGCTGTATCAACTTCAAATAGTGCGAAATGTTCATTCACAATTTCTAATTATAATTCTGGTTATAATTCTTATTACAATCAGTCAGTGTTTCTTTATGACATAGCCTCTTATGATAGTGAAACTGTTCAATGGTCATTAAAATTTGGACTACAAGAACTAGTTGATAATGAGTTTGTGATTAAAAGCATCGTTGAACCTATTCAAGATGATTCATCTTTATATACTTGTTCCTATATCATGTTAATACATGATTCTTATAGTGATTTATATCCTACATTAAGTGCATTAAACGAAGGTGACCATGTTATTTTAAGTTCTATTCCTGATAATACAGGAACTTGTAGTATTGATGTTAATGTATTTGAACAACCATTAGATTATCTCTTTGAATTTAATGTTACTCTCTTCAATGTTACAATGTGGGAATATTCTTGTAATGCTGGTTCTAGCATTATGTTAAACGATAAAGAAACGGAAGCAAGTCTAAATGCTGAATGGTCATATCGTATCGCTTTAAATAAACGCGATGACAAGAGATTTACAGTAGAGAAAATTTATTTAGATAATGCTTTAGAAAACGATTATGGATTAAAGATTTATGATTATACTCTTGTCGTTCATGCTTCTTATGAAGAAGGATATACTTTATTAAAAAATATTTTAGTGGACGATATTATAGAAATGGATCCTCCTACAGTTAAAGGTGCAGTAAATGTCCCTTGTAAAGTATATCGAGCATCTTCATTAAGTTTAGAGCAAAAAGTGGAAATTGATTATCACTTAAATGGTGGCTATTTCTCTTCTTCAGAAGCTAAGAAATGTTCTTTCCCAATTAATAATTTTAATTCTGGATATAATTCTTATTATGATCAATCTGTATTCCTATATGATTTATCTTCTTACAATAGTACTGAAGTAACTTGGGCTAAAAAAGTTGGTGTTAAAGGTTTAGGAAACGATGAATTTATCGTTTCAAGAATTGTAGAACCAAGAGGAGATGATTCTTCTTTAGTTAATGATGATTATGTTATCGTCATCCATGATACTAATACTACTTACTATCCTCTATTTAATACTTTGAATGTTAATGATAGAATGAGCTTTAGTTCACTTCCTTTAGAAGCAGGTTCATGTTCTATTGAAGTTAACGTCTACGATTCATTAAGTGAAACTAAAAACTATGTGACTGCATATTGGAACAATTATTCAACACCTATTCTAGAATTTAACATTGATAAACAAAATGTTACCACATGGGAATATACATGTAACGCTGATTCTTCTATTATGTTAAATGACAAAGAAAGTGAAGCAAATCTCAACGCAGAATGGTCATATCGTATCGCATTAAACGCAGTAAGAGATAATTACTATACTGTTTCTAAAATTTATTTAGATAATGGCTTAGAAAATGATTATGGATTAAGAATTTACGATTATACTATTGTAGTTCATGCTTCTAATGTAAATGCTTATGAATCATTAAAAGGAATTGAAGTAGATGATACTGTTGTTTTAGATGGACAAGAGGCAAAAGTATATCGTAAAGGTTTCTATGTGTTACCTGAAACACCAGTAAGAGAGGGTTATGTTTTCTTAGGATGGTATAATGATTCTTCTTTAAGTGGTACAAGAGTTTTAACAGCTTCATCTAATCAAACTTTATACGCTAAATGGGAAAAAGAAAAAGTTGAAGAAGTAATTCCTCCATCAAGTAGCGAAACAGTAAGTGGTGATCCATTTACTTATAGAACAGATACTTCTTGGATATATGGAAATGATGTATCAGTATATCAAGGCGATATCAATATGAGTAAATATGCTGCGAACTCATCATTTATGATTGCACGTATGGTTTATTTCTCTTCTTCTGAAACTGCATATATGGATGAATACTTTGTTTCAAACGTTGAAAAATGTTTAGCCTGGGGTGTCCCAGTAGGTGTATATGCATATTCTAATGCTGATTCAGTGGAAGACGCTATTTACGAGGCGGAATGGGTTATTTCTAATTTAGAATATCTAGGATATGATAAGGGAACATTCACTTATCCTATTTATATGGACTATGAAGAACTAGGAGCTATATCTTCTCGCTCAAGATGGGAGAATACGCAAATAGTTAACGCCTTTGCTCAAACTTTAATAGATGCAGGTTATTATCCTGGAGTATATATGGGAGCATCTGGCTGGAATAATTATGTATATCAAGATGATATTATCTGTGATGCATGGATCGCTTGCTATGATTATTTTTCTACAGTTGATGCAGCTGCTTTGGATATGTTTGATTATTGCTATTCTTCTTATAAAATTACTATGTTCCAATACGATTCAGAATATGATGTTAATGGTGAATCTAAATATGGCCCAACATTAGGTACTGAAACATATTATGTAGATCAAAATGCTTGCTTCGTTGATTATCCTTATATCATCACTTCAAGACATTTTAATGGTTTTTAGAAAAAAAGATTTTTCACCAAAAAAAAATATTTTATTCAATTAAAATTAGTTACGTCAATGTGTAACAAAAATGTGTAAATCCAATTGAAAGGATTTGCACATTTTTATTTTATTGGGGTGTTAATTTATGGAAATCATTAAAAAATTTTCTATAAGTAATTTTTTTAATAATTATTTTGTTGTTTTTTATATTCTTTCCTTTTACAATTTCAATGTTGTAAAAGGAGAGAATCTATGAAAGAGTTTTTAAAAAATAATATGGAACAAAATAAAAAACTAAAAATTCTCGAATTAGTTTTAATCGCATGTATGTTCCTTGCATCGCTTATTTGTTTTATCGTGGGAACTTCACAAGTGAATAGAAATCCAGGTGAAGTTTCATATGTAGGAACAGTGGAATTATTTAGAGATTTCGATGCAGAAGACTATGATGAAGATAGTACCAAATGCGATGTTTTATTCGTAAGTGAAGATGGTGAAAAGAGTATGATTGTCACTTATTCATATGAAGATTACGAAGAATTAGAGATAGATAAAATAACAGGATATGAATATAAAACATCTACAAATGTGACTATTATCTTTGATCATTTAAATCCAACAGATAAAGAAATACTAGCAAAAACAAAAGCGGTAAATGCGAATAATAATACAATTATTTTTAACGCTGCTACTTCGCTACTTATTTTATCAATATCATTAGGAGTAATTACATTCTTTGCAAAACAATTCACTACTTATGAGAAGATATGGTTTATTTCTATTATGGTACTGGCTACGATATTTGCTATTATCTTCCCAGAAGAATCGGCAAATGGAGTATCGGGAATCATCATTATGTTACTATATCTCCTTGATACATTCTTAAATATTTTGTGCGAATTATTAATTTCAAAACAAAGCAAGTGGAATTTTATTGTTTCTGTCGGCGTAGAAATAACTGAGATTATTATATGTGTTGTATTAATGTATCGTTTTGCAACCATGATTACCACACTTCTATTCTGGTTACCAATCGATATCTTAAGCTTTATAAACTGGGCTAAACACAAAGATAAAGAACAAGAAGAATTAACAGCGGTTAGAAGATTAAAAGGCTGGCAAGAAATTCTTGTTATTTCCCTTATCGTTGTTTGGACAGTAGTAATAGGTTATTTTATTTCAGGATTAAATATTTCTACTGATTTCTTTGGCGGTAATGATACTTTAGAAACAGCAATTATTTATATTGATGCATGCGCAAGTGCAGTAGGAATTGCTAATGGCTTATTTATTTTCTTCCGCTTTAGAGAACAATGGATTGCATGGTATATTTGTGCTTTACTTGAGGCAGCAATCAATATTATGACGGGACAATTTGTTCTTCTTATCTTAAAAATCGGATACTTAACAAATACTACATATGGTTATATTAAATGGACGAAATATGTTAATTCTAGAAAAGAAGAGAAATTAACATTATTCTAGTAATCATATAAAGGTTGACTAAAAGAGTAAAAATTAGTAAAATATTTTCGACATATAAATATTATATTTAATAAATGAGGTAAAGAAATATGGCAATTGAAGCAGGCGATTTTAAAACAGGTTTAACATTATTAATTGATGGTGAACCATGGCAAGTACTTGATTTTATGCATGTAAAACCAGGTAAAGGAGCGGCGATTTTAAAAACAAAAATGAAAAATTTAAAATCAGGTTCCACACAAGAAAGAAACTTTAACGCTTCTACAAAATTTGAAGCAGCACTTATTGAAAAGAAAAAAGTTCAATTCACATATAAAGATGGTACAACATACAACTTTATGGATGTAGATACATTTGAACCTTACGAAATTGATGAAGCTCAAGTTGGTTTTAGCAAATACTTTATTGTTGAAGGCAGCGAATTATTAGTTACATTCTGGAATAATGAAGTGTTATCAGTAATCGTTCCAGAAAAAGTAGAAGTTACTATCGCTGAAACTACTCCTGCAGTAAAGGGAGCAAGTTCTACCGCGACTAAGGATGCAGTAACAGATACAGGACTTACTATCAGAGTTCCATTATTCATCGAACAAGGTGAAAAAGTTATCGTTTTCTCCGCAGATGGAAAATATTCAGGAAGAGCTTAATTTAAGCTCTTTTTTGCTAAGGATATTACTATGAATAAAGTGGCATTAGTTACAGGAGGGGCAAGAGGAATAGGAAGAGCTATTTGTCTAGAACTTGCTCAAAGTGGTTATAATGTGGTTATCAATTATTTAACTTCTTCACAAGAAGCAAAAGAACTACAAAAACAAATTGAAGATGAATATCATGTAAGATGTTTAACATATAAATGTGATGTTTCTTCTACTAAAGAAGTAGATGAAATGATAGCCTTTGTCGAAAAGGAATTTAAAGGCGTTGATGTTTTAGTCAATAATGCCGCGATTGACTTATCAAACATGTTTCATTTAAAAAATGTTGAAGATTTTAAACGTACATTAGAAGTAAATGTTATAGGAGCATATAATGTTTCCTTACGTGTATATAAGTATATGCTTGAACAAAAATGGGGAAGAATCATTAATATTGGTTCTACAAATGGAATTAATACTTATTATCCGATGTGTTTAGAATATGATGCATCGAAAGCTGCGCTTAATTCTTTAACACATAACTTAGCGATTCAATTCGCACCTTATATCAATGTTAATTGTATTGCTCCTGGATTTATTGGAACAGAAAAAGAACTAGAAGGATACGATGAAGAATTCTTAAAACAAGAGGAAGAAAAAATATTGGTAGGAAGAAATGGTGATCCTAAAGAAGTAGCTCACCTAGTTAAATTTTTAGCAAGTGATGAAGCAAGTTTTATTAATAATTCCATCATTAGAATAGATGGAGGACAATACGGAAGCAATTAAAAAGAACGTAGTTTGATGATACAAGTATCATTGTGACTACGTTTTCTCTTTATTTTGTGATTTTTGATAGTGCTAGCATTATTCCCAGTTTTCCATACTCAAATGATAATCCCCCTTGCATATAAAGAGTGTAAGGAGGAATAACAGGAGCATCGGCACTTAATTCAATTGTGCTTCCTTGAGTAAAGCTTCCTGCCGCCATTACTTCATCAAAAGGATAACCAGGCATAGGAGCAGGAAGAACGTGAACAAAGGAATCAATTGGAGAAGATTCTTGAATACCTTGGGTGAATTTAACAAGATTCTCTTTTGTTTTCAATTCAACAGTTTGAATGATGTCAGTGCGCTCTTCATCAAAGCGAGGGGAAACATTATCAAATCCTAGTTTTTCTAACATATATGAAGAGAATATTGCGGTTTTTAGTGCTCCTTTAACTGCATTTGGAGCCATAAATAATCCTTTGAAAAAAGCGTTGTTTTGATTGAAATTAGCGCCTAACTCTTTACCGATTCCAGGTGCAGTTAATCTTTCTGCAACCATATGGATTAAGTTTTCTTTTCCGGCAACATATCCTCCAGTTGAAGCGATGCCTCCTCCTAAATTTTTCATTAATGAACCGACGCAGATATCAGCTCCTACATCGCCTACTTCTCTTTCTTCTACTAGTTCTCCATAGCAATTATCAACCATGATAATAACATCATTATTAACTTTTCTAATTTCTTTAATTAATGCTTCAATCTTACTTAAAGTTAATGATTTACGCGATGAATAACCTCTAGAACGTTGTATTTCTACAAGCTTAACATCTTTTCTTTTTAATCTCTCCACGATTTTTTTAGTGTCAAAATTATTATCAATTAAATCAATTTGTTCGTATTTTACTCCGTTTGCTTTTAATGATTGAGTGGAATTACCAACAAGACCAATCATTTCTTGTAAAGAATCATAAGGAGTACCAGTTAATGATATAAAGGTATCACCATGTTTTAATAAACTAGAGAATGTTAAGAATAGAGCATTAGTACCACTCATGATTTGGGGACGAACAAGAGCATCTTCCATCCCTAGTACCTTAGCAAAAATCTTTTCTAATTTATCTCTTCCTGGATCATAATTACCATATCCATTAATATCGGCAAAATCAGAGTATGATACTTTGTTTTCAATAAATGCAGATAAAATACGAGAAGAATTAATCATGCATATTCTATCAATTTTGTCATAAATCTCTTTTAATTCAATTTCTGATTTTTTTTCAAGTTCTAAAATATTTGTATCAATTTGTTGTAATATCATTTTATTAACCTCGCATTTATTAGAATACCACTAAAATAGGTCATATGTTAAGGGATATGTAAAGAAAGAAAATAAATATTTATAAATAAATTATTGTAGATTTACAAATGGAATAACTATGCTAAAATGTTTATGTACAGGAGAAAATATGGAATTAATAAGCTCATTTGTTACTAAAAAGCAGTATGATCAAATAAAAAAATATATCGATGGAGTATGTGTCTCTTACTCCTCTTTTAGTGCGTATTCCGCTTCCTCTTTAAATAAAGAAGAAATTGAAGAAATTGCTAAGGAAAAGAAAGTTTTTGTTAATCTTAATGCTTTGTTACATCAATGTGATTTAGAAAGATTTTCTCTCCTAATCGATGAATTATATCTTATACCTAATGTATTTTTTATAGTATCTGATTTAGGGGCAGTCAATATATTAAAGAAAAAAGGATTAAGTACAAGAACTGTGTATCAAAGTGAGACGATGATCACTAATTATTTAGACGCAAAAGAGTATGAGGAAGATAACTTATATGGGCTAGGAATATCTAGTGAAATAACTATATTAGATGCTAGTAAAATAATCTCTTCGATTACTAATTCTTTTTATTTAGGATATGGATATCGACCAATGTATCGTTCTTATAGAAAAATTATTTCTTTATGGAAAAAAGAAAAAGGTTTATCTTTTGAAAATAAAAATATGTTTTTAAAAGAAGAAACAAGAAACGACTTATATCCAGTAATAGAAAACGAATATGAATCAGTGGTTTTTCGAGGAGGAGTTATTAATACTATTAAAGAAATCGATAAAATCAAAGATTGTAAGATACTATTTTTAAGTGCATTGTTTATAGATGAAGAGAAATACATTGAAGTTGTAAAAACATTTAAAAATGTTCTTTTAAATAATATTACTAAAGAAGAAGGAAACAAGATAATCTCATCTTTAGATATTAAAGAAGATAATTCTTTTATGTATGAAGATTCAATTTATGAGGTGGAATAATCATGGGTAAAAGATATATTGAACTCCTTGCTCCAGCAGGAGATTTAGAAAAATTAAAAGTAGCATTACTATATGGTGCTGATGCTTGTTTTATTGGAGGAAAAAAGTTTTCACTTCGTTCTCGCGCTTCAAATTTTACTTTGGAAGATATTAAAGAAGGGTGTGAATTTGCCCATAAACATGGAAAAAAGATACATGTTACTTGTAACATTGTCATGCATAATAATGATTTAGATGGACTTGAAAAATATTTAAAAGATTTAGAAGCATGTGGTGTAGACGCAATTATTACATCATCTTTATATATGGCTAAACTTGTAAGAAGAATCACAAAAATGGAAGCTCATATCTCAACACAAGAATCATCTTTAAACGAAGAGGCAGTAGAATATTTTTATAAACAAGGGGCTACGCGTGTTGTTTTAGGAAGAGAATGCTCTTTAGATGATATAGAAAAGATTTGTAAGAATAAGCCGTGTGAAATAGAAGCCTTTATTCATGGAGGAATGTGTTCTTCGTATTCAGGAAGATGTATGTTATCAAATATTATGACGCGAAGAGACGCTAATCGGGGAGGATGTGCCCATTCTTGTAGATGGAAATATAAATTATATAACGATGAAGAATTAATCACTAAAGGAGAAGAATATTTTTCTATGTCTTCAAAGGATTTATGCTCCCTAAAAGAAGTAAGAAAGATGATTGATATCGGTGTTGATTCATTAAAGATTGAAGGAAGAATGAAGTCTTTAAATTATATTGCTTGCATTGTTAAAGCATATAGAGAAGTTATTTCGGATTATTTAAATGACCTTCCTTATAATGAAGAAAAATATAACTTTTATTTAGATGCATGTGAAAATAGAGATACTTCTTATGGATTTTTACATGGTGAAGTAAAAGAAGAGGGACAATTATTTAACTTAGATTTAATGCTAAAAAAAGCAGGAGAATTCATCGGTATTGTCAAAAAATATGACGAAGACAATCATATTTGTTATTTGGAATTAAAAAATAAGATTATTGCGGGAGAAAAATATATTGTTTTATCTTCTACTAATCTTCCTAAAGAAATATTGATTGATCGTTTTTATGTGCAAGGAGAGGAAAAGGATGTATATAGTGTGGCTTCTTCTATCATTACTTTTAAGTGTGAAGAACATTTGCTTCCATACGATATCATCAGACTAAAAAAATAATATGAATATAGAACAAGGACGCAAATATTATCTATTTTTTGATTTAGATGAAACATTGATGTTTGATGGAGTTATTAGTCAAGAAAATATAGATGCTTTGAAGAAAGCACAAGAAAAAGGGCACGAAATATTCTTATCAACAGGACGTACAAAAGGATTTTTACCTAGTGAAGTTAATAAAATAAATTTTGATGGATATTTATTAGCTTCTTCTTATATAGAATATAAAAATGAAGTTCTTTTTGCTTCGTATTTAGAAGAAGGAACAATACAAAAATGTCTTTCCATATTAAAGAAATCTCGAGGTGGAGCAAACTTTGAAGGAGAAAATTCTTATTTTGATATTACTGAAGAAATGATAAAAGATTTAAGCGAAGAAGAATTTGATAGATTAATATCATCCTTTGATTTTAGGAAAGCTAAGATCTCTAAGGTTACTTTTCATTACAGACTAAACCCAAAAGAAGAAGCAAGTATTGAAGAACTTGAAAAAGTATTTTTCTCTTATAAAACAGAGTGTGTACATAAGGGCAATACAACAGGGAATTTAATTAAAAAGTTTGGTTCTATTATCAAAGTCACTAAGGACAATTTTATCGTATTTGGTGATTCAGAAAATGATGTTAGTATGTTCAATGTAGTACAGAATAACATCGCTATATGTCCATCTTCAAAAAAGATTAGAAATATGGCAAGATTAATTATATTTAAAAAAGAAAATGGTGTTGCTATCGCATTAGAAACATTGGGATTGATCTGATGTGATTTCGAAAATTGTTGTTTGAAAACGTAATGAATTTTTTTAAGTCTTAAAAATAATTAGAAAAAAATACATGATATTGCTCATGTATTTTTTAGCGGATTATTATAAGTAACACTCCAATAAATTGAATAATGGTTCCTAAATCGACAAAGATATGAAATATTGGATGGAACCATTTTTTCTTATGCCCAATACCATATAATATTGATCCTACTGTATAAGCAATTCCTCCAGATAATATAAATACAAATTCATCAAAAGCAAGGCATTTGACAGCACCTGGAACTAATACAATAGCCCAACCCATGATAATATACATTGCCATAGATATTGCTTGTACTTTCTTAGAAGATAGGTCAATCGCGTTTAATAATATTCCCACAAAAGCACCAATCCATTCTATGGATAATATTATAGGAAGACAAGAAGTATCTTTCATAGTCATAACACAGATTGGGGTATACGTTCCTGCAATTAAGAAGTAGATGGTACAGTGATCGATAATTCTCATTACTTTTTTACTTACTAGATGAGGATGTAATCCGTGGTATACAGAAGAAACCGAATAAAGTGCTATCGCAGATATTCCATATATAATTAACGAAAATATTTCTATATTATTTCTTTGATTTAATGTTGCTAAAATTATAGAGAATAAAAGTATTAATACTCCTATTCCTCCTCCCACAATATGGGTAGTTAACGAAAATATTTCTTCACCTTTAGAATAATAAGGCATTTTTAAATTAATAAATTTTTCCTTGCTCATTTAGAACACCTCTTTTCTTATACATTCAATATATGACAATAAACCAAATAAACAAACCTATTAATCAAAAAGGGAATCCTACCTATAATTATTGATTTGTAGAAAATTTATTTTTGCCTCTACTAAGAGTAGAGTAAACACAAAAGCACCTAAATTTAGGCCTTTAATTTCTATGTATAGAAAAGATAATATTTACCCATAATTTATTATGAATGTACATAAAATATAAGTGGAGAACAAAATATGAACGATAAATATAGTAGTTTAGCGAAGAAAACATTATTACAAATGGAACTTATTGCCAAAGAAAGCGGTAGTAATAAAGTAGGAAGCGAGCATTTGCTTCTCGCTTTTTTAAAAAATGAAGATTCTCTTTTTGCTTTGGAACTAAGAAAATACGGAGTTACTTTCTCAAAAGCAGCTTTAAAGATTAAGAAGATGGGGTTTAAGGATAAAAGCTATGCTCCTTTAGAATATAGTGAAGAACTAAAAAGGACATTAGAAGAAGCTGAGGAGTTTTCTTTTAGAAGTGAGGAGGCTTATGTCTCTTTAGAGTCTATATTTATCAGCCTAATTCAATGTGATAATAATGCTTATGAAGTATTAAGTCTATTTGATGTAAATTTTGATTTACTAGTGAGAAATATTGTAAAAAACAAAGCGAAAAAAACAGAACTAGATAATGTTGTTGATCTTCATATTATGGGAATAGGTAACAAAGACCCTCTTATTGGAAGAGAAAATGAACTTCATCAACTTATAAGCGCCTTAAGTCGAAGAAATAAACCTAATGCCATTTTAGTGGGTGAGCCAGGTGTAGGAAAAACCGCGATTGTGGAAGAGTTAGCTTCTTTAATTTACAAAGGAGAGGTACCTTCATTAAAAGGAAAAAGGATTTATGAACTTGATATGGCTTCTACAATCAGTGGTACAAAGTATCGAGGAGAATTTGAAGATAAGTTAAAGAAAATTATTAAAAAAACTAAAGATGATGGTAACGCTATTTTATTTATTGATGAAATACATACTATTGTTAAAGCAGGAGGAGCGGAAGGTGCTATTGATGCATCTAATATTTTAAAGCCATATTTAGCAAGGGGAGAAATTCAAGTGATTGGAGCCACTACTGAGGATGAATTTTCTTCAACTTTTGAAAAAGATAAAGCATTAAAAAGAAGATTTCAAATAATTAGAATAGAAGAATCTACATGTGAACAAACAAAAGAAATCCTAAAGAGAATAAAAGGTATTTATGAGGATCATTATCGAATATCTATTGATGATAATGAATTAGATTATATTGTTGAAATGTGTAGTAGATATATATTGAATGAAAAATTTCCTGATAAAGCCATCGATGTATTAGATAATTCGTTAGTAAGAGCTAATGAAAGATTAACTAAAAACGATATTAATGCTACATTAAAAAGATTCTATGGAATAGAACTAGAAATAGTAAATAAAAGGGAAAGGATGGTTAAAGAACTTAAAGAAGAGTTGATTGGACAAGAAAATGCAATTGAAAAGATCAATGATTATTTCGATTGTATTGATAAAGGGTACATAGATGTTTCTAAACCACTAGGTACTTTAATGTTTTACGGCCCTTGTGGAGTAGGAAAATCTTTATGCGCTAAAATAATTGGAAGAAACTATTTTAAAGAAAATCATATTTTTTCTTTAGATTTATCTTCTTATTTTGATTACTCTTCCTTAAATCGTCTTCTATTTAGTTCTTTGTCTAATGAAGAACCCTCTGCTTTTGTGAAGTTTATGAAGACGAATCCCAATTCTTTAATCATTCTTGATTCGTTAGAAAAGAGTTCTTATGAAATCATTAATTTCTTTCTTCATATCTTTGATGAAGGGTATTTTATAGATGGAAAAGGCAATAAAATCTCTTGTACTAACGCTTTATTTATTTTGATTAGTACCAAGGAAGAAAACGAAAATAATAATTTTGACAATATTATCAAAAAAGATGGAAAAAGTGACGAAAATAGTAAAAAATCTGTGATAAGAACAATGAGGAAAGATATCTTAAAAAGGATGGATGAGGTAATTTTTTTCCATCATTTAAAGAAAGAAGAAATTTGTCATATCATTCACAAAAAGTATATGTGTGATATTCAGGATTTAACATTTGAATTAGGAAAGATTGATCATTTTGAAGATGAAGTAAGAACAAATGGGGCAAGAGCAATCTCTAAGAAAGTGATAAAAAGAATTATGGAAAGAGAAATAAAAAATTAGTAATATCACTTCATAACGGTAAATAAATATATGGAACCTGATTTTACGAATTAGAATAAATCTTGTTGACAACTTACTACTATGTAGTATATATTTATCTAGCGTAGGAAGTGAAGGTCCTACCAAAGAACTCTCTGTCACAAAAATTTTGTGACCAGAAGACCATAGGGAGGTGCAAGAATATGAAAAAATATGAAGTTATGTATATCCTTAAAGCAAATTTAGACGACGCAACTCGCAATGAGTTAGTTGGAAAATTAAATGCTCTTCTTTCAGCAAATGGCGGATCTATTGAAGCTGTTAATGAATGGGGCGTTAAAGATTTAGCTTATGAAATCGAAAAAGAGAAAAAAGGATATTACGTAGTTGTCGATGTTGTTGCTAACGTAGATGCAATCAACGAATTCGACAGAGTTGCAAAGATTAACTCAAACGTATTACGTTCACTAGTTATCGCAAAATAAGGTATCCAAAATAGGAGGTATTTTATATGATAAATCGTGTAGTTTTAGTTGGACGTATGACAAGAGATCCTGAACTAAGAAAAACCAATAATGGCACATCAGTCGTATCCTTCACATTAGCTTTAGATAACCGTACTAAGGGCCCAAACGGAGAAAAGACAACATCTTTTATTCCTTGCCAAGCATGGAATCAACAAGCTGAAAATTGTGCACGTTATACAAGAAAAGGTTCATTAGTGGGTATTGAAGGAAGAATTAGTCAAAGATCTTTCGATACTAAGGATGGTCGTCGTGCATCCGTAGTTGAAGTAATCTGTGACTCTGTACAATTTCTAGAGAAAAAATCTGATGCAAACACATCTTCACAAGATATGGGCTATGCTTCTGATGAACAACCATCATACATAGAATCAGCACCAGAAAGTAATAACGTAAGTTCTATCGATGTCGCAGATGATGATTTACCATTCTAGGTAGATTAAAATTTGATATTTCACAATTGATTGTGAAGAAAGGTAGGAAAACAAAATGGCATTCAAGAAAATGAGACCAAGAAAAAAGGTTTGTATCTTCTGTAAAAATAAAAACCAAGAAATCGATTATAAAGATGTTGAATTATTAAAAAGATTCATCTCTCCAAATGGTAAGATTTCTCCTCGCCGTGTTACTGGCACATGTGCTAAACACCAAAGAGCAGTTGAACAAGCAATTAAGAGAGCACGCTTTATGGCTTTACTCCCTTATGTAATTGACTAATATAACGTTGTAATATTACAAGTTCATTTTGGAAAAATTA
>JALFBO010000067.1 GCA_022772105.1 Erysipelotrichaceae bacterium
AGGAATCTCGGTAACGATGATTCTTCTTTTTCCGTTTGCCATCGTTTCAATATGAGCTTTGGAACGAATTGTAATAGATCCTGTACCTGTTTCATATGCGTCTTTGATACCTTGTCTACCTAATATAATACCCGCTGTTGGGAAATCTGGTCCTGGTAAATATTGGGCCATTATTTCTCCTGGTGTAATATCAGGATTTTTAGCTAAACCTTCAATTGCATTGATTACTTCAACTAGATTATGAGGAGGAATATTGGTAGCCATACCAACAGCAATACCAGAAGATCCGTTAACTAATAAATTTGGAATACGTGAAGGCAAGACTACTGGTTCTTGTTCTTCACCATCATAGTTATCCACAAAATCAACTGTATCTTTTTTGATATCTCTTACCATTTCCAAAGCAATTTTGCTCATTCTTGCTTCTGTATAACGCATCGCAGCAGCGCCATCACCATCTACAGAGCCAAAGTTACAATGTCCATCGACTAATTTATATCTGATAGCGAATGGTTGAGCAAGTCTTACTACAGCACCATAAATTGATGAGTCACCATGTGGGTGAAAACGACCCATGACATCACCGACGATACGAGCACATTTTTTATGAGGCTTATCTGGAGTATTTCCAAGTTCGTTCATACCGTAGATAATTCTTCTATGAACTGGTTTTAAACCATCTTTTACATCAGGTAATGCTCTAGATACAATAACTGACATAGCGTAATCTAAGAAAGAATCTTTAACTTCCTTTGCAAGGTCATGTTCGGTAAGTCCTGGAACAATACCTTCTTCTATTTCCTCTAAAGATTCTTCTTCTTGTACTTCTTCTTCAGTTTCAGGAGTTTCTTCTTTTTCTTCATCTAAGATTTCATTTTCTTTTTCTTCTAACATTTTCCTTACCTCCTTTGACTAAAAGTCTAGATTCTTAACGAATTTGGCATTTTCTCTAATGAATTCTTTTCTAGGTTCTACTCTATCACCCATCAATTCATCAAAGATTGTATCAGCTTCAATTGCATCTGATAATTTTACTCTGATCATCTTACGTCTTTCTGGATCCATCGTTGTTTCCCAAAGTTGTTCAAAGTCCATTTCACCAAGACCTTTATAACGTTGAATAGAAAGTCTTCTTGCTGCTTCTGGACCTAATTTTTGTTTTAAAACTTCTAATTGTTCATCATTGTAACAATAGTAGTCTTTTTGTCCTCTTGAAGCCTTATATAGTGGTGGTTGAGCAATATATACATATCCTTGTTCGATTAAAGGTTTCATAAAGCGATAGAAGAATGTAAGTAACAATATTCTAATATGTGAACCATCGACATCAGCATCGGTCATAATTACAATCTTGTGATATCTAATTTTAGAAACATCAAAATCGTTTCCAATACCGCCTCCAATAGCGATGATTAAATTACCGATTTCAGCATTAGCAAATATTCTTTTTGCTTGTGCCTTTTCAACATTTAAAATTTTACCTCTTAAAGGAAGAATAGCTTGTGTTTCTCTATCTCTACCTTGTTTTGCAGAGCCTCCTGCTGAGTCACCCTCAACAATGTATAATTCACATTTTTCTGCATCTTTAGAAGCGCAATCTGCAAGTTTTCCTGGTAAAGAAGTAATATCTAAAGAAGTTTTTCTTCTTGTTGATTCTCTAGCAGCTTTCGCGGCAAGACGAGCGTTAGCCGCAAGAGTAACCTTTTCCATAATCAATTTAGCGACTTTAGGATTTTCATTTAAGAATCTTTCTAATGTTGATGCAAAGAAAGAAGATACAATTCTTCTTACTTCCGAATTACCAAGTCTTCCCTTAGTTTGACCTTCATATTGAGGATCTTTGTGTTTGATAGAAATAACCGCGGTTAATCCTTCTCTACAGTCATCTTGTGTTAAAGAATCTTCGTTTTCTTTTAAGAATTTATTAGCTCTTGCATAATTATTCAAAACTCTAGTCAAAGCCATACGGAATCCCTCTTCGTGAGTTCCTCCATCAGTCGTAGAAATATTATTACAGAAAGAATAGATAGAAGGAGAATAGGTATCATTATATTGCATTGCTATTTCAATTCCAACGTCCTCTTCTTTGCCATCGCAATAGATGACATCATCTGTCATAGGTACTCTATTTCTATTTAACCATTGGACAAACTCTTTAACGCCACCTTTAAAATAGAATTCGTCGCTTCTTTTTTCTTCCGCGTCAACATCTCTTTCATCCACGAGAATAATTCTTACGCCTTTATTCAAGAAAGCCATTTGTCTTAATCTTTCTTTAATTGTTTCATAAGAGAAAACAACTGTGTCTTTAAATATGGTTGGATCTGGTTTAAATGTAACAATCGTACCAGAATCTTCACAATCACCAACACGAGTACAAGGAAGAACCGTGTGTCCACCGTTTTCAAAACGAATACGATATACTCCTCCATCTTTATGAACTTCAACAGTTAACCATTCAGAAAGAGCATTAACAACAGAAGCACCAACACCATGTAGACCACCGGAAACTTTATATCCTCCACCTTCACCAAATTTACCACCTGCGTGAAGTTTTGTATAAACTGTTTCTAATGCTGAGATACCAGTCTTATCCACAATACCAACTGGAATACCACGACCATTATCTTTTACCGTCACTGTATTTCCAGGATTAATAATTACGTGAATTGTATCGCAATATCCTGCAAGTGCTTCATCGATTGCATTATCAACGATTTCCCATACGCAATGGTGTAAACCTCCTTCTGAAGTGGTACCAATATACATACCTGGTCTTTTTCTAACCGCTTCAAGTCCTTCTAAAACTTGAATGTTTTTTTCTGTATATTCACGATTTGCTTTGTCTTCTTCGTTAATATAAGAAACTGTCTCTTTTTCAAGAGTTTCAAATTTTTCTTCCATCATTACATCCTCCTTGTAATTTTGTTTTCTTTTATTACATACGTGGTGCAGCGTTCTACACGAAAATTTTCTTTCGCACACGTAATGAATACTTGTTCAAATTCTCTAAGTTTTGCTAAGAGTCGTATTTGATGAGCTTCATCTAATTCAGAAAGAACATCATCTAATATCACTATCGCATCTTCGTTTGTATATTTTTTTATCACGTTGAACATGCTAAGTTTTAAAGATAAAGCACAAATACGATTTTGTCCTTGCGAAGCATATACTCCTACATCTTTTTGATCCATATACATTTTGATATCATCGTGATGAATACCTATAGAGGTTGCTTTACGCTTCATATCTCCATCACGATTTTCTTTATATAGATTCATCAAAGTATTTTTAAATAGAGCATATTCTTTTTCCTTAGAAAAGGTGAAATATTTAATTTCAATTTTCTTCTCACTATGATCAAGTTCTTTAAATATGCCTTGAACGTGCAAATTAAGCTCTTCAACAAGTTTTTGCCGAAACTTAATAATTTTATATTGGGGTTCACATAATCTTTCTTCTAGTGTCTCTAAATAGACTAAATCAATAGAATTTTCTTTTAACAAAGTATTTCTTTCTTTCAAAATATTTTTATATTTAAGAAGTTCGTTCATATACTCTTTAAAAAGCGACGATAAATTAACATCGATATATCTTCTTCTCACCGATGGAGAATCTTTAAAGAATAATACGTCCTCAGGAGTGAATATCACACAAAGAAGCATTCCTGATAATTCCGATAACTTTTTTAGTTCTATTCCATTACAAGTTATTTTTTTACCGCTACTGGTGATCAGTGCATTTATTTCTTTTTGATCATTTGCTCTTTGAAGATTAACTTCGATACGAGCATACTTTTCTTTAAAATGAATAAGCTCACTGTCTGAAGTGGTTTTAAAGGATTTACCTACGCTCAAGAAATCAATTGCTTCAACTATATTTGTTTTACCTTGACCATTGGTTCCAGTTATCAAATTCACACCTTGTTCAAAGATTGTATCTGCTTCAAAATAATTTCGAAAGTTAACAAGTTTAAATCTAGATATTTTCATTTATGATTCGATATGTTTTCTCTTTTATTTTAATAATGTCGCCGTCTTTTAATTTTCTTCCACGACGATTATCTTCCTCATCATTGATCAAAACTTTATTATTAGCCAAATATAATTTAGCCTCTCCACCTGACTGGATAATATCCGCTAATTTGAGAAATTGTCCCAGTGTAACATATGGAGTATTAATTAAAATTTCTTCCATAAACTATGTTCCCCTTTTTTACTAAAGTAAAAAGATACTCTAACGAGAAAAATTATACCATATTTATATTTAAATATAAATAGGTATTTTTAAAAACACACTTTTTCTTAAAATAAAAAAAGTTCGCTAGTTTTAATTTGCGAACTCTTCTTCTAATTTATTAATAGTATGATCTAACTGGAGTGATGATTTGAACGATAGATTCATCATCTGAAGCACTGACTTTAAAAGCATTCATTTCTCCTGCAAAAGATATGATTACATCTTCGCTCATACATGCTTTTATTGCATCTGAAACATAATCTTCATTAAACGAGATAGAGAATCTATCACCTGAATATTCAAACATATCAACACTTTCTCTTGCAGAACCTATTTGTTCACTCTTTGATGATATTTCTACATAGTCTGCATCTAATTCCAATTTAACAATTCTTTCTTTTTCTGTCGATAATAAAGACACGCGGTCCATAGCATCGATAAAGGAAGACGATTTAACTCTTAGTACAAAAGGATAGTGATCTGGAATCATTCTAGAAGTTTTTGGAAAATCACCTGATATTAGACGAGAATAAACAGTTGTATTTCCAAATTCAAAAACAACTTTGTTATTTGAAATATTTAAATTAATATCTTCATCTTCAATTAATTTAGAAACAATCACTAATGAATTAACCGGAATATTAGCTTCAAATTCATCTTTATTCGATAATTCATAAATTTTCTTTGATAAGCGATATGAATCAGTAGCAACAAATTCTAAACGATCTTTAAAAGCTTTTATATTAACTGCGGTAAGAATAGGTCTAACTTCTTTAGTAGAAGCAGCGAAAGCAACTTGGTTGATAATTCTTTTAAAATCATCACATGGGAACATTACTTTTTTACCACTTATTGATAAGTCTAAATCTGGATATTCTTCGCTTCTCATAGAATTTAATTGGAATTTAGATTTTTCGTCAGAAATGCGTGCTATTACTTCATCGATTACTTCAATTGTTAACGTATCAGAATCTAATTTTCTGACAATATCTAATAGGTATTTCGCAGATATTAAAGTAGATCCACATGTATAATCTGAAATTATGATGTTATCTTCATTTTGAACAGGTAAAGAACTTTTTATTGTTAAATCATTGTTAGAACCAGTAATTTCTAGATTATCTTCCTTCATATCTAATTTAAAATTTAAAAATGCAGGAGTAGGAGATTTTTGTTCGATAGCAACACTAACTGTATTTAGCACTTTTAAAAGAGCTAAGCGATTGATTGTAAGTTTCATTTATATATTCCTTTCTTTTTTTATAATTTATAACAATAATAATAAGGGCTGTGGAAATGTGGAAAAGTCACATTTTTTTCTAGCAAAATTATTATATCATATCACATATAAAATACATAGTATTTTAATGTTAATTCTTAAGATTCTTTTGAAGTTTGGACAACGCTGTGGATAAAGAGCTATCAGTTTTCAACATTGTTTCCACTTTGTCCACACTGGTGATAACAGTTGAATGATCTCTACCTCCGAATAAGACTCCAATTTGTTTATAAGGAGTACCAAGCATTGAACGGCAAAGGTACATTGCAATTTGTCGAGCAAGAGCTATTTGCGATAATCTGCTTTTTGATTTTATCTGATTTTCAGTTAAGTGATAATATTCACAAACTGTAGAGATGATTTTTTCTTCCGATAGAACTTTTTTACTATCTTTAGAATGCATCATTGGCTTAACTGAATCTTTAATAGTTTGAATATCGATTTTTTTACTATGTTTTGTGGTGATTGTATAGAATATAAGACGATTTAATGCTCCTTCTAGCTCTCTGACGTTTTTGGAAAAATTTTCCGCTAGAAAAACTAGTCCATTATAATCAAAATTATTAACATCTAGACCATTAGCTTCGATTTTTGTTTTAAGAATTGATAAAAGAGTTTCGGTATCTGGATTTTGTAGATTGATTGATAACCCCATATTAAATCTTGATACAAGGCGATCTTCTAGTCCTTTTAATTCGCTAGGATGACGGTCGGAAGTTAAGACGATTTGTTTATTATTGTTAACTAAAGCATTAAAGATATAGAAAAACATCTCTTGTGTTTTTTGTTTATCTGCTAGAGATTGGATATCATCTACTAGAAGAACATCACAAGATTTTAAAAAGTCTTTAAGACTTTCTTCTTGTTGATCACCATGGACATATTTTATATATTCATCGATAAACGCATCAGTGGTGATATAAATAACTTTAGCGTAAGGTTTCTTTTCTTTTACAAAATTTCCAATAGCGTGGAGAAGATGAGTCTTACCAAGACCTGGTTTTGAGTATAAGAAAAGTGGGTTGAAGGAGGTTCCAGGACTTTGTGTGACAAGTAAAGATGCTTGAACCGCTTCTTTATTACAAGATCCTACAACAAAGTTGTCAAAATTATATTTTGCATTTAGACAACAAGTAGAAAAAAATCTTTCTTTTGTTTCGATTACTTGACTATCTTTATTTAAAGAATCTTTCTTTTCCACTATTTCCTCTTTGGATAATAAACGTATTTTATATTCTGTTTCAGTAACTTCTTTGATTGAATCTAGAATATAACTTGTATAAGTGGAATTTCCCTCGATTAATTTAATTGATAATTTGGAATCGACACAAATATACATAATATCGCCTTCTACTTTATGTAATTTAGTATTGGCAAAAAAAGAATCGTAGATATGTTTGTCTTCTACTCTTTCTTTTACGTTACTAAGGATGCGATTCCATAGTTGATTTTGTTGAGATAATGATACTACCATAAAAGTTATCTCCTTTACGTGTATTAAATATAACACATAAAATGTGGAAAACTCTATTGAAAAAAGAAGAAAAATTTAGTTTTCCACACAAGAATGTATAAATAACTCCTATTTATAGGATTTTTTGCTAGTTTTCCACATTTTCCACATGTTTATAAATGTTGATAATTAAAACTGTGGAAATTCTAATGTGGATTGTGTTATTAACTTTCCACACTTAAAATAATTATCAACACGATAAAATTCCTAATTTTAGGTATATATTACTTTATATCAACATAAAAAAACATACATTTCCACATATGTTATTAAGTACAATTTTATGTTAAAAACTATGTTGAATAACTTTTCCACATTGTTGAAAAAAAGAAAAATAACTAATTGATTTTGAACGACAATTATTTTTTTGTTTATCAATTAATTTATTGACTATTATATAAAATATAATATATAATCAAACCGTATGTGGAAAGTATTGGAGGTGTTTATATACTATGAAAAGAACATATCAACCAAGTAAAAGAAAACATGC
>JALFBO010000091.1 GCA_022772105.1 Erysipelotrichaceae bacterium
AACACTTATTGAAAAAATTGGTGCTAATCCTTCAAAGAATGAATTAGAAAATCTTTTGCCATGGAAAATTAATCTATAAAGTAAGTTAAATTCGATTCATTCATTTGAATCTGTTCAAACCTGGAATATTTTGACGCTTACGTCAAAATATCCCTTTAAAATGAAAAAGAACTGATATTTTTGGTATCAGTTCTGTTGTATCAATAATGGCAGGGGTGGCAGGAATCGAACCCGCAATAACGGTTTTGGAGACCGTTGCTATACCATTTAACTACACCCCTATATTACTAATTCTCATTATAGAGATTTAGCAATTTTATTTACGAGTCCCATATCAACTTTACCAGCAAAATTCATCTTAAAATGTTTCATAACACTTGGGATAGATTTGTCTTCAAGTTTAGATATTTCGTTTCGAATTTCTTCTTTGCTCATCATTGTTGGAAGATATTTTTTACAAATTTCTTCTTGAGCACTTATTGAAGCTACTTTTGCTTCATTTCCCGCTTTAGCGTAAGCTTCTTTTTCATCTGATAATTCTTTAAGAGTTTTATTGACTATTTGAACATAGTCAGCATCAGTAATCTCAACGCCTTTTTCTCTCTTATCGATTAAAGCAAGCATACATTTGTTAATTAATACAGAATAAATTGCTTTTGCATCTTCATTCTTTTCTTTTAACGCGTACATTTTAGCTTTTTTGAATTCATCAATCAACATACGATTATCACCCCTAAAGCAATTAAAATATTAGCATTAAAAATACTAATAATCAAGTAAAAATTTATTCTCTTAAAAGATATTCCTCTTCTAGAGCGTTTAATTCTTCTTGTAACTTAGCAAGTATATCATCAATTTCCTTCATTTTATTTGGATTTGTGTATACTTCTTCTTCAAATTGAGATTTTTTATATGAAGCAATTTTTTCTTCACATTTCTTTATTTTTTCCTCTAATTTGCTAGTTGAAGGCGCCTTTTTGGGTTTTTCAATTTTTTCTTTAGTAACAACTTCTTCTTTAGTTTCTTCTAAGTCAAATAAAGAAGCTTCTTTTTCTTTAAATTCTTGATAATTACCTTCATGGAAATAAGATTTATGATTGTGAAAATATAGTACTTTATTAGCAATCTCATCAACAAAAAAACGATCGTGGGAAACAAAAATAATAGAACCTTCGTAACTATCAAGCGCTCTAACTAAAGCTTGCTTAGTAATTAAATCTAAATGGTTAGTAGGCTCATCTAATAATAGTAAATCATAATCCTTTAAAATTATTTTAGAAAGAAGAAGTCTCATCTTCTCTCCGCCTGACAACATATTTAATGTTTTAAAGAAATCATCATCAGAAAAATTAAATTTACCAAGATGATTGAAGATTAATTTTTCACCCATATTTGGAAATTCTTTCATCATATGTTGAACAAGAGTCTCATCTCCTTGAATATCGATATGATGTTGATCAATATAACCTATATTAGAAGGTCGATATTTTATAATATTTCCTGACAAAGGCTTTAATTCATCAATAATACATTTTAATAATGTAGTTTTTCCTGTACCATTATCCCCCATTATAGCAAGACGATCCTTACCAAGAAGCAAAGCATTAATATCACTAATTAAGACATTTGAAGTTGAATAGCCTATCGAAACATTTTCAAAACCAATAATCTTTTTTCCTAAGATCACATTTCCTTGAAATTTTATATTAATTGCTTGCTCTTCTCCTTGTGGCTTATCAATAATCTTCATATGCGCTAATTTGTTAACTCTATCTTTTGCACGTGAAACAAAACGAGGTTTTGGCATATAGAATTCAATGAATCTTTTCATTTTAGCTATTTCTTTTTGTTGTACATTATATGCTTTTAATTGTGATTCATAACGAGTTCTTTTTTCATTAATATAATAATCATAATTTCCTCGATAAATATTCACCTTGTGGTTCTCAATTTCCACGATTCTAGAAGCAAGTGCATTAATAAAATATCTATCATGTGATACAAAAATTAAAGTGCCCTCATAGCTCTTCAAATAAGTTTCTAGCCATTCAATTGTCGATAAGTCTAAATGATTGGTAGGTTCATCTAAAATTAATAGTTCTGGTTTTGCAAGAAGTAACTTAACAAATGACATTTTAGTTTTTTCTCCACCAGAGAAAGATGAAATAGGACGTGAAAAATCTTCTTTTTTAAAACCAAACTTAGAAAGCATCATTTCAATTAAATAGCGATAATCATATCCATTATGAGAAGAAAAATATTGTTGTTTCTTTCCATATGTATCAATTAGTTCTTTATTAGTGGGATCCTTAGCAATTTTTTCTTCTAAAATAGTTAGTTCTTCGCCTAATTTGATAATATCTTCAAACACAAGACTAGCCTCTTCATATAATGTATTGTTGATGGAAGATATTACTTCTTGTGAAAGATATCCTATCTCAATTCCTTTAGCTAAAGCAATTACCCCTTTAGTAGGTACTTCTTTTCCAAACATTAATTTGATTAATGTTGTTTTACCAGTACCATTGTTTCCAATAATAGCTACTCGATCTTTTTCATAGACAGTAAAAGAAATATCAGAAAAAATCTCTTCTGTCGGATAACCAAATATAAGATTTTGTACACTTAGAATAGTTGTCATTTCATTTACCTGCCCTATTTATAATAATAAATAAGTAGAAACAATAAAAGCAAAACTATGTAAATGATTAATATAATTAATAATAATTGTCCCTGTTTTATATTATTTATTGTGTTGTACTTGCAAAAAAGATGTTTTATCTTATAAAAATGAAAAAAATTGAAATAATAATTGCATTAATTTTCTTTGATTGCTATAATATATCTCGCGTAAAGGGTTATTATGGTTCCTTAGCCAAGTTGGTAAGGCAACTGACTGCAACTCAGTGACCATCGGTTCGAATCCGTTAGGAACCTCCAAAACTTTTTTACAAGAATCTTAAAAAACACTTGCATTTCTTGCCTATTTAAAGTATAGTAAATTAGCGTTGCGCTAATAGCTCAACTGGATAGAGTATCAGACTACGAATCTGGGGGTTGCGAGTTCGATTCTTGCTTAGCGCGCCATATCGGGAAATAGCACAGCTTGGTAGTGCACCTGTTTTGGGAACAGGGGGTCGCAGGTTCGAATCCTGTTTTCCCGACCATTTATATTGGGGCTGTAGCTCACCTGGGAGAGCGCCTGATTTGCATTCAGGAGGTAGAGAGTTCGATCCTCTTCAGCTCCACCAATAAGATTATATAAGAACCATTTGGTTCTTTTTTTATTACATTTCACAAGATTCTAATTTTTAAACGTAGTTCAGTGAAC
>JALFBO010000103.1 GCA_022772105.1 Erysipelotrichaceae bacterium
TATTTTGTTTATGTAGCTTTTGTATCTTCTATGAATTCTTTTCATGGATGTGAATTGTTATTAAATGCATATTTATCAATATAAATAAATATCGACAAAATTTGTTGTTTCTTATTTATATAATTGAATTGATGATTGTCAAAGTGAGGTGATTTCATCAAAAAAGATATTATTGCTTTTTTTAAAAGATTACTCTATCAAGATTCTACCTTATATATCGCAGGAAAAGAAAATTTACTCGCTCCCCTTACTAGTGAGGAGGAAGAGAAATATATTTCTTTATGCAATGAAGGCGATGTAGAGGCAAGAAATATCTTAATAGAACACAATTTACGTTTAGTTGTATATGTTGCCAAGCGATACGATACAAATATTAACAACTTAGAAGATTTAATATCAATTGGCACAATTGGACTTATTAAGGCAATCAATACTTTCAAAATCGATAAAAGCATTAAACTTGCAACCTATGCTTCTAGATGTATAGAAAATGAAATTTTAATGCACTTAAGGAAAACATCGAAAAGCCGTCAAGAGATCTCGCTAGATGAACCTTTAAAATGCGATTATGATGGTAATGAGTTACTCTTATCAGATATCTTGCAAGATTCTGATGAAGGAATCGAAGATGAGATTAATTTACAAGAAGAAATTGCCCGTTTAAATGAAGTGATAAAAGAATTGAATCCACGTGAGAAAGAAATATTGTATTTACGTTATGGTCTTGGTGGAGAAGAAGAATTAACTCAAAAAGAAGCTGCTGATAAATTGAATATTTCTCAATCATATATTTCGCGCTTGGAAAAGAAAATAATTAAAAACCTCCATGCTATTCTTTCAAAATAATTAGGCCAAGATAATTATTTTTGTTTAGAATTTAACAATTTTGCCCATATTAAACATAGGAGAAATCTATGGCTAAATATAAGGTAAATATTGTAGGCGTGGACACGTCAAAATTAAAGACGATTCCATGTGCAAAAACGATAGAATTAATCAAAAAGTACAAGGAAAATCGAGATAGTATATTGTTCGATGAAATTGTACAAGGAAATCTAAAATTAGTTTTATTAGTAGTAAATAAATATGGTAAAAAAGTTGATAATTTAGATGATTTATTCCAAATAGGTACCATTGGTTTATTAAAAGCAATCGAAAACTTTGATCTAAGTATCGATGTTAAATTTTCAACTTATGCTGTGCCTATGATCGAAGGGGAAATAAGAAGATTCCTTCGCGATTCCTCCTTCTTAAGGGTATCTAGGCAAATAAAGGATTTATCATATCATTATTTAAAAGAAAAAGAAAAATATATTAACGAATATGGTGAGATACCTACGTTAGATTATTTTAAAGAAAAATTACATGTAAGTAATTATGAGTTACAAGAAGCTATCGAAGCTTCACTTCCTGTAACATCATTAGACGAGCCTCTTTATCAAGATGATAATGATTCACTTCTTCTACAAGAAGTTGTAAGTGACAATGTAGACAATCATCAAAAACTAGTAGTGAGTTTATCTTTAAAAGAAGGTATAGAATCATTAGATAAAATGAGTAAGACAATCATCATGAAGAGATATTATGAAGGCAGGTCTCAAGTGGAATTAGCGGAAGAATTCCATATATCCCAAGCTCAAATATCTCGCCTTGAGAAAGAAGCTCTTCGTTTATTAAGAAAATATGTTATCTAAAAAAGAGAAAAGTAAAATTGTACCACCAAGAGTTTTTTTACCTAAAAATATTGATGAATTACCTGAAATAATTGATGTTCTGGTGGAGAATGTACCAGTTATCGTCAACGTATTATCATTAGCGAGTAAAGACCGCTACCGCATTATTGATTTTCTTTCAGGTTATGTTTTTGCGCTTAATGGATGCAGAGAAAAATTAGAAGAATGCATCTATACTTTTTATTTGTCTAATGTTAATACAAAATAAAATATCTTACATATTTATCAAGAGTCAAATTGACTCTTTTTTCTTTACAAATAACATAAAAATATAATATCATCCACCCTTTTTATCGGTTGATTATACTTTTTTCATCGTGTATTATGGAAGGTAGTAAGAAGGGCGACTATAGCATGTATAGTTTGAAAATATGTATGAAAATTGTGTCATTTAATGTCAATGGAATAAGAGCTATCTTAAATAAGGATTTTGAAAGAGATTTTTATGATTTAGATGCTGACATTTTTTCTCTTAACGAAACAAAACTTAATGAAGAAAATTTTAAAGATACTTTTCCTTTTATTCCTAAGGGATATTATTCTTATTGGACGAATTCAAAGATAAGAAAAGGGTATTCAGGAGTTGCTGTATTTACCAAAAAAGAACCTCTTTCAGTTTACTATGGAACAAAGGACGGAAAATATGATGATGAAGGAAGAGTGATCACTTTAGAATTTGAAGATTTTTATTATGTATGTGCTTATGTCCCAAATGCAGGAGAGGGACTTAAAAGACTAGAATATCGCTTAAAATATGAGGAGGATATTTGTGCTTATTTATGTGATTTAAATATGAAAAAGCCTATAATTTACGCAGGAGACCTAAATGTTGCTCATCAAGAAATAGATATAAAAAATCCTAAAGCAAACGAAAATAATGCAGGGTTTACTAAAGAAGAAAGAAACGCTTTTTCTTGTTTACTTTCAAAAGGATATATCGATACGTTTAGATATTTGAATCCTACAGAAATTAAATATTCTTGGTGGAGTTATCGCTTCAACGCAAGAAAGAATAATGCGGGATGGAGAATCGATTATTTTGTAGTAAGTGAAAGCTTGAAGGATAAGTTGATATCTTCTTTGATTCATAATGAAATATATGGTAGTGATCATTGTCCTATAGAACTAAATATTGATTTATAATTTATAAAACTAATGTTAGAAAAAAGTTAAATATTCTAGAAAATGATGAAAATGTTAAGGAATATTTGACTTTTTTTTGTTTAAAAAATGAAAATATTGACAACTTATCTTATAAATAAGATAATGGAAAAGAACGAATTGGAGGTAATTTATGAAAGAAAAATTACAAGAACTCTACTCAAGAGCAATAACAGATATTGAACAAGTTAATGATTTCAATAGTTTACAAAATGTTAGAAATACATATTTATCCAAAAAAAGTGAACTTAATGGATTGATGAGTAAAATGAGAGATCTTTCACCTGATGAAAGAGCTTCTTTTGGTCAATTGATCAATAAAATCAAAAGTGAATTGACTGAAAAAATTGAAAATAAACGTAAAGAAGTTGAAGAAAAAGAACTACAAGAAAAACTAATGAAAGAAGTCATCGATTTCACAGAACCAAATACAACATTTAAAAAAGGAAGTAAGCATCCATTTAACGCAGTTGTTGATCAAGTATGTGAAATCTTTATCGGTATGGGATATAACATCGCTGAAGGTCCAGAAGTTGAATTAGACCATTTCAATTTTGAATTATTAAATGTCCCTAAAGATCATCCAGCACGTGATATGCAAGACACTTTCTTCATCGATGAAAATCATTTGATGAGATCGCAAACTTCACCAGTGCAAGCACACGTGATGTTAAGCAAAAATGGGGAAGGACCAATTAAAATTATTTCTCCTGGTAAAGTTTATAGAAGAGATGATGACGCTACTCACTCTCATCAATTTGGACAAATTGAGGGACTCGTTATTGATAAAAATGTCAATATGGGTAATTTATTATCTACTTTAGAATTATTTGCTCGCTCTATGTTTGGTGAAAAACGAGAAGTAAGAATGAGATCTTCTTATTTCCCATTTACTGAACCATCTGTTGAAGCAGATATTTCTTGCTTTGAATGCGGTGGAAAAGGATGCTCATTATGCAAAGGAACAGGATGGATTGAAATACTTGGTGCAGGTATGGTACACCCACATGTTTTAGAAATGTGTGGATTTGATACTAAGGAATATCAAGGCTTTGCTTTTGGAATTGGAATTGAAAGAGTTGGTATGCTTAAATATGGCATAGATGATATTAGACGTTTCTATACTAATGATATTCGTTTCAATAAACAATTTGATAAAGAATAGGAGGATTAAAATTTATGTTAGCTAGTTATAATTTATTAAAAAGATTTGTTGACTTAGATGGTATCTCTCCAGAAAGTGCCGCTGATAAATTAACTTTTGCGGGTTTAGAAGTAGAAGGAATTGAACATCTTGCAAGTGGAACTAATTTAGTTATTGGACAAATTTTAAGCGTTGAAAATCATCCAAATTCTGATCACTTACATGTTTTAAAAGTTGATGAAGGAGAAAAATTTGGAGTTCACCAAATCGTTTGCGGCGCTCCAAATGTTCGTGTCGGACTTAAAGTTATCGTCGCTCGTAATGGCGCTAAATTGGATGCTTTAGGAGTGACTATTAAACCTTCTGTAATAAGGGGAGTAGAGTCTGATGGAATGTGCTGTTCTTTAGTTGAATTAGGCGTCAACAAAATGTTCCTTAAAGAAGAACAAATTAATGGAATTGAAGAATTAAGTGAAGATGCTCCTGTGGGAGAAGAAAATGTTTTAGGCTATCTAAATTTAGACGATACCATTTTAGATATTAATGTTTTAGCAAATAGATCAGATGCATTAGCTATCTTTTCTCTTGCAAAAGAACTTGGTGCTTTATTTGAACGTAAAGTTAATATTCCTCAACCAACAAAATTTGAAGAAGTACCTTCAAGTGTAACTGTTGGTAGTGAAACAGAAGATTGTAAGCAATTCTCAATTAAAGTAGTTAGAGGTGTAAAAACAAAACCTTCTCCAAAATGGCTTCAAAGTTTCTTAATGGCACAAGGGATAAGATCTATTAATAATATCGTAGATATTGGAAATTACATTATGATTTTAACAGGTCAACCTATCCATATGTATGATATGGATAAATGCCAATCATCATCATTCATTGTCAAAAAGGGATATAATTCTTCTTTAGTGGCTCTTGATCAAAAAGAATATAAAGTAGATGAAAATGATATCGTTGTCACAAATAATAATGAAATTGTTTGCTTGGCGGGTATCATGGGTTGCGAAAGTGTCGCAGTTGATGAAAATAGCGTTAATATTGGTATTGAAAGTGCTAATTTTAAAGGCGCTACTGTAAGAAGAACTACTGTAAAAACAGGATTATCATCTGATTCTTCAGCTCACTTCATCAAAGGTATTAATCCTTATCAAGATGAGTTCGTTCTTGATTTAACCGCATCTTTATTAAAAGAACTTGCAGATGCTCAAGTTATAGAAACTTCATCTAGATATAATGAAATAGGAACAAATAACATTCAAATTTCTTGTTCTAAATCTTATATCAATAAACGCTTAGGCACTTCTTTTGATTTAGATTTAATCAAATCAATTTTAGAAAAACTATTCATTAAAGTTGTTACTATTAACGATGATGAATTTATTGCATTCCCTCCAGATCATAGAATTGATTTAAGATGTGATGCTGATTTAAGTGAAGAGATTATTCGTTATGTTGGATTTGGCGCAATTAAATCAATTTTACCAATGATGCCAACTACAACAGGAGGATATTCACTTGCTCAAAAGAAGAAAAATAAAGTTCGTGACTTCTTATTAAATAATGGAGTTAACGAAGCTTTAACATATACATTGATCAATCCAAAAAATGTTCCTTCTTTTGTATTATTAAATAATGATGAACCATATGTGATTATGAATCCAATGACAATCGACCACAGCGTTGTAAGAAAAGGAATCGTTTATTCTTTACTTGAAGCAGTTAAATTTAATTTAGATCATCAACAAAAAGATCTTGCATTCTTTGAAATTTCTGAAGTTATTACTAAGGAAAATGATTATCAAGAATTAGCTATTATATTAAGTGGAAAACGCTCAATTAGAGGCGAGATTAATAAAGTTGATTATAATTTCTTTGATGCACATGGTATTCTATGTGAAATATTAAATATTCTTGGCATTGAACCATCTCGTTACAAGGAAGAAAGACTTATCGATTCTTGCTATTATCATCCTGGAAGAAGCGTTAAATTAATTGTTAACGGAAAAGATGTTGCAGGTGTCTGTGGTGAAATTCACCCAAATTACCAAAAGGAATATGGTCCTTGTTATGTTGTCAATTTGAATTTAGATCTATTATTTGCAATGAAAACACCAAGTACAAAGATGAACCAAATTTCTAAATTCCCAGCAGTTACTAGAGATTTATCTTTAGTTGTTTCTACTGATGTTTTAGTGGGAGATATTATTAAAACAATTAAAAAGACTGGCAGAAATATTGTTCAAAAAGTAGATGTTTTTGATGTATATCAAGGAGAACATTTAGGACAAGGCTTAAAATCTATTGCCGTATCTATTACATATCAAGATTCTTCGAAAACTTTAAAAGATGATGAAATTAATGAAGTCGAACAAAATTTAATTGCTCTTCTTGCAAAAACATATAAAGCTGAATTAAGAAAATAAGACACTATGATAATTGAAAAAAGCGAATTAATTAATTATAAACATATTGAAAAATCATATGATTTTACTTTAGATGAAGAAGATGTAAAGAATGTTAAAGATATAATATCCTTTGAATACGCTAAAGTTAAAGTGGAAGCAGATTATATTTCTGAATTAGCTTTAATTAAGATTCATGTTAAAGGGAAGATGATTTTAAGAAGTACAAGAACTTTAAAACCAGTCGATTATTATTTTTCTGAAAGAGAAGAATTAACTTGTTCTTTCTATCAAGATGAGGATTTAAATGATGAAAATATCATTTTTGTCGAAGATGATAAGATTGATATTGATGAAGAAGTTATTTCTCTTATTATCACTTCTATTCCTATCAAGATTATTGGTAAAGACGAGCCAGAACATTTTGAAGGTGATGGATATGAAGTAATGTCGGAAGATGAATATTATCAAAAAGATAAAGAAAATAAGATTGATCCACGATTTGCTTCATTAAGTTCATTATTTGATGAAGAAGAATAATATACTATTATCCTATTTATATATATAGTTCCATTTATTGATGTAAGAGTCAGTAAATGGACTTTTTTTATTTATAGATTTTCTTTTTTAGAAAGATTTTTTTGTGTTTGAAATAGAAAGAATGAAAAAAATGTGGGAAAATCCTCCACTTTGTCCCCACCATCTAAAACTACTTTTTTGGTGTAAAAAAATGGGGGATAAAAGGTTTTTTTGAGATTTTATGGGAGAAAAAATTAAAAAAATCTATTTTCTATCTTTACAGATGGGGTAAAGTGGAGTACAATGTGGTTACAAGTGGAGCAAAAGGGAGGAGTAGTCTATGTTTTTTATCGGAACATACAATCACAGTCTTGATGAAAAATCTAGAGTTATATTGCCTTCTAAGCTAAGAGAAAAACTTGGTGGAACAGTTTATATCACATTAGGTTTAGATAAGTGTTTAGCGGTTTATCCAGAAGAGACTTTTGAAAACATCGCTGCAAAATTATCTAAGATTTCTGATTATCAATCAGATAACCGTGGATATAAAAGAACATTCTTCTCCAATTCATATCAATGTGATGTTGATAAACAAGGAAGAATTCAACTTACAAAAGATTCATTAGATAAATGCTTCATTAAAAAGGATGTAGTAATCATTGGTATCGATGATCATGTGGAAATCTGGGATAGAGAACACTATGAAGAAATGTCAAGAATCAACGATGAGAACTACGAATTAAATGCCGCTAAACTTCATGAGGAATAGAATATGGAATATAAACATATACCTGTTCTTCTCAATGAAACAATTCAAGGTTTAGCAATAAAAGAAGATGGCATCTATGTGGATGCTACTTTAGGAAGAGGTGGCCACTCAAGTGTCATTCTTTCATCAATAAAAGAAGGTCATCTTTATTGCTTTGATCAAGATGAGCAAGCAATTAAAGAATCAAGACAAAGACTTGAGAACATATCAGACAAGTTTACATTGATTTCATCAAATTTTGAATTTATGAAAGATAGACTTCATGAATTAGGAGTTGATAAAGTAGATGGAATATTGTTTGATTTAGGAGTTTCATCAGCTCAATTTGATGAATCTGATCGAGGTTTTTCTTACCGATTTGATGCTAAGTTAGATATGAGAATGAATCAAAATAATTCTTTATCTGCTTACCAAATAGTAAATGAGTATTCGCTAAACGATCTTACTCGAATCCTTAGAGATTATGGGGAAGAAAAGTTTGCGTACCAAATAGCGAGAGCTATAGTACAAAAAAGGCAAGTTTCACCAATTGAAACAACATTCCAATTAGTTGACGTTATTAAATCAGTTCTTCCTTGTAAAGTTTTAAATAAAGTAGGACATCCCGCTAAACAAACTTTTCAAGCTATAAGGATTGAGGTTAATAATGAATTAGGCGTTCTTGTAAGCGCTTTAAAACAAGCAACTGATTTATTAAAACCAGGAGGAAGATGTGCGGTAATCACATTTAACTCTTTGGAAGATCGAATAGTAAAAAACTATTTTAGATCACTAACTAGTGAAGAGAACACTTCACGTAAATTACCTCAAATTAAACAAAATATTGAATTTGAATTAGTAAATCGCAAGGTAATTATTGCAACTGAAGAAGAAGTAGAAAGGAACAACAGAGCTAAACCTGCTAAATTACGAATCATAGAAAGGAAGTAAGGGACATGAAAAACAAACTAGAAAAAAAGTATTTGACAAAATTTGATTATCGTGCAAGACGTCTTGGCATTACCGGACTAGTTATTGTAATGTTTTCATTATTAGTGTTAGTTCCTCTTTCTAGTTCGTTGAGTAATAAAAATGTTGCCATTTCTAAAGAAATTGAACAAATCAGTGAAAATATCAAAGATGAAACTGCGAAGAACGAAACAATATTAGAAAGGAAGTAAAAATTATGGACAAATTTTTTAATATCAAAATTTTATTTACAATGGATTTATGGGTTGTAGCATTATTGATAACTTCTTTTATATTTGAAGTTTCCTTTGATAGCTTATCTTGGATTAGGAGTGCTACAGAAATAATTTTCTTTATCTTTATTGGATTTAATGTATTATTATTTATTTCTTTATTCTTCAATTACATAAGTCTAATGAAAGAAGAAAAAAACAAACAAATCTAAATAAATTTCTAACTACTATGTCATCGATGTAGTAGTTTTTTAAAATTTTCTAAATTTTTATAATATGTATATAATTTTTTTTGATATACTTAACACATAAGAGGCATAAGATTATGAGCGATAAGAATTATAAAAGTCCAAAATTAAATAAAAAAGGTATCTTTGGTGATGGTTCAGAGCCAATTCTTTTTGGTGCAATGATTACTCTTATCTCTTTAATTGGACTTCTTGGTAAAGGACCTGTTGGATCTTTGCTTACGTTTGTATCCATCTATTTATTTGGTGCATATTATTTTTTACTTTATGCTATATTGTTATTTTTAGGAATTTATCTAATGATTAAAAGAAAAATCATTAGAATACAAATTACCATGAGACTTCTTGGAGCAATATTTGTTTTATTATCATGCCTTATTGCTTCTTCATCAATTGATACAAATCTAACAATATCTAATTTTGCAAAAGAATATCAAAATTCAATTGATTTAATTAAAGTAGGTTCCTATTTAGAACTTGATGTAGCTGAGATTTCTACAGTAGGTGGAGGATTCTTTGGATATTTCCTTTGCGCTTTATTTAATTCTACAATCTCTAAACTTGGAACTACAGTTGTATATGTAACATTGATGATACTTGGATTAGTATTATTATTAAAAGATGTAATCGTCTACTTAGTTAAGTTCTTTGTTTCTTTAAAAAATAAGCAAAATAGTAGAAAGATAGAAGTGACAAATGAAAAATATAGTCAAAAATATTTTTCTAATTCAAAAGAGGACAATGTTGAGGTTAAAAAAGATGAAACTTCAACAAATCTATTTAACCAAAATGTTAAATTAAATCGTCTTGAAGAAGAAAAAACTCCTCAAAAAGAAGAAAAAATGTTTGAAGATGTGCCTCAACCAAAAATCACTAAAACTTCTTTCTTTGTAGATGACTTAGAAGATATCTATTCTAAGAAAACAACAGATCATTCCTTCTCTTCAGCAAATATTAATCCTTCATATAACAGAAATGATATTGATCCTAATAAAACACCAATCATCGATGAAAATATGAAGAAAAATTATCGTTATGCACCTTTTTCTGAAATAAAAGAAGATGTTGAAGAGGATAATTTTCAAGAAGATATTAAAGAAGTTAAACCTACTATTTCTGATCCTTTCTTTTCTTCTAATGATTCTTTTAAAGAAAAAGAAAATGATAAAGTTGTAAAAAGTGAGTCATCTTTTGAAAGTATTGAAGTAGATGATTCATTAGAATTTAAGAAGCCAGCTTTCTCTTATTCAACTTCGGAAGTAATTTCACCAGTTGAGGAAGAAGAAAAAGAAGAACTTGAGTATATTTGTCCACCTGTTAATCTTCTACTAGAACCAAGAGAAGATATGACATCATATGAAAATATTCAAGTCGCAGATCAAAGACTTAGAAAAATAAACGAATTATTTACTCAATTTAACATTGGAGCTCAAGTAATTTCATACAATATTGGTCCATCTGTCACAAGATTTAACATTAAGATGAATCCAGGTGTAAAAGTTAATACATTATCATCCATTCAAAATGAAGTGGCTATTAAGTTAGGTGGTAATAAAACAGTAAGATTAGATTTAATTGTTGAAGGTCAAGAAACATCTGCTTTAGAAGTTGGTAATGTTAAAGCATCGCCAGTTTCATTTAGAGAATGTTTTGCTTCAATTATGAATCGTCCTGATGAAAAGTTACTTGTTCCTCTTGGAAAAGACATTTCCGGCAATGTAGTGACAATGAATATTGATGAACTACCTCACCTTCTAGTAGCAGGTACTACCGGTTCTGGTAAATCAGTATTTATAAATTCGATTATTACTACTTTAATTATGAGAAATAAACCAGAAGAATTAAAATTAATGTTAATTGATCCTAAAAAAGTTGAATTCTCAAAATACAATAACTTACCTCACCTATTATGTCCAGTCATTACCGAAGCTAATGAAGGTAAAGTGGCATTAGGTCGTTTAGTTGATGAGATGGAAAGAAGATATACTTTATTCTTAGAAAAGGGAAATGGCGCTACAAAGTTATCTGAATACGCACGCCAATGTAAAAAATATGGTTATGAAGTTCCACCTTCAATAGTGATGGTTTGTGATGAATTTTCAGATTTTATGACTGATAATCGAAAAGAGATTGAAACTTATGTTAAGCGTTTAGCACAAAAAGCTCGCGCTGCTGGTATCTATTTAATTATCTGTACACAAAGACCTTCTGTATCAGTAATTACAGGTGATATTAAAGCAGTTGTACCATCTCGTATTGGCTTAAGTGTTCCTTCATCTATAGATTCAAGAACTATTCTAGATGAAACAGGTGCTGAATCTTTACTTGGTAATGGTGATATGTTAGCGCGTCTTCCAAGAAGAAATGGTTTAGTGCGTGTACAAGGATCATATATTTCCACAGATGAAATCATTGATGTATGCGATTATATTCGTAACCAACGTAAGCCTGTATACAATACCAATTTCTTACATTTAGATGATGGTCCTACTTCATCTTCTTCAGAAATGAGAAAAGGAAAAGATGAATTACATGAAAAAGCTAAAGAACATGTTATGAGAACTAAAATAGCTTCAACAAGTAATTTACAATCAGCATTTGGCATTGGTTATGCTCGCGCTGATCACATCCTATATTGTTTAGAAGAAGAGGGAATAGTAAAAAGAGTCAATGGTAATAGAAGAATTGTAGTAAAAACCCTCGATGATAACGAATAAAACTCACATTTGTGAGTTTTTTTATGCCTATAAAAAGGAGATTATGAAAATATATATATTTCGTATTTGATTTTTTATCATTTATGATAAAATAATAAGGCTGAGAATTTATTAATTTTCATATCTTAATGTTAGTAAAGGAATATATTATGGCTGATAAAAATAGTATGTTTAGAGCGATTCTAAAATCGGAAAATGAAATTGAAGTATTCATTTCAAAAGAATATAACTGGAAAGGTTGTCAAAAACTTTTTTTAGTAAGTGATGATGGCCTATTTGAAGAATTAAAAATCGATAGTAAAAATGAATCTAGCAAAGGCTTTTTCTATCGTATAAGTGAATTTCCTAAATTCAAATTAGGCGTGAATTATCAAATTTTTGATGAAAGAAATATTTCAATTGAACTAGATTTATCTTATTTATTACGTTTAGATAAGTATGTAGGAAGACTAAAATATGATGGAGAATTAGGTGCAATATATCAAAAAGAGAGAACAACTTTTAGAGTGTTTGCTCCTCTTGCAACTTCATGTGCAGTTGTGATTACTACTGCTCATAATGGAAAAATTGCACATATTATGGATCGCGATGATGAACATGGAATTTACGAAACTGTTGTTGAAGGTGATCTTGATAAAGCAGAATATTTCTATTTAGTAAAAGTTAATGGAAACTATGTAGAAGCTGTTGATCCATATGCTCGCGCAGTTACATTGTTTTCAAAAAGAGGCGTTGTTGTAAATCCTGAAAAAGTCTACGTTGATTTACATAATGATAAGTTAAAACCGCTATCATCTATTACCGATGCAATTATCTATGAAACTTCTATTAGAGATATTACTTCCGATAAAAATACTTCTATCAAAGAAAAAGGAAAATACTTAGGATTAACCGAAGAAGGTGTTACTACACCTAAAGGATTACCAGTAGGTATTGATTATATCAAATCTTTAGGGATTACTCACGTACAATTATTACCAGTCTTTGATTTCTGTACCACTAATGATTTATATCCAAAAGATTCATATAACTGGGGATACGATCCTTTAAACTTCAATGCTCCAGAAGGAAGTTATTCATCTCATCCGGAAGATCCATATGCTCGCATTAAGGAATTAAAAAGTGTTATTGGCAAACTCCATGAAAATGGAATCCGTGCTGTTATGGATGTTGTATATAATCACGTATTTAATTTGGAAAGTTCCAATTTCCATGCTATCTGTCCTTCATACTATTTCCGTTATCATGAAGATGGAACTAAATCGGATGGTTCATTCTGTGGTTCTGAATTTGAATCAAGACATTTAATGGCAAGAAAATTCATCGTAGATTCATGTGTTTATTGGGTAAAAGAATTTGGATTTGATGGATTTAGATTTGATTTAATGGGTTTAATTGATAATGAAACACTTAATCTAGTATATGAAGAATGTCGTAAGATTAATCCTTGTTTCATTTGCTATGGTGAAGGTTGGGATATGCCTTCAGTTATGCCTTCTAATCAAAAAGGTTCCATGAATAATGCTCATTTAATGCCTAATATTGGTTTCTTTAATGACCGTTTTAGAGACATTACTAAAGGTAAAACTAGCGAAAGTGAACTTTATGTTAGAGGTTATTTAACTGGTGATATCAACTATATAGATGGTTTTAAACATACATTTACTGGTTGTACTGTACCTATTGCATTCCCTCCGCTTTTTACTAGCGTTTCCCAATCAATCAACTATGTCGAATGTCATGATAACAATACTTTGATGGATAAAATTAGAGTATCTTGTTACGACGAAGATATTAATTCGCATTTAAAGAGATTAAAACTTATCAATGCTTATACTGTTTTGTGTTATGGCGTTCCTTTTATTCATATGGGACAAGAAATAGGATTATCAAAAAATGGACACGGTAATACCTATAACGCAGGTGATGAACTAAATCATTTTGATTATGCTATTTTAGACGAAAGAGAAAACTTATATCGTTTCTTTAAGGATGTTGTTTCATTAAAGAAAGACTATTCTTTCTTCCGTCTTTCTGATAAAGATATCATTAAGCAATATGTATATTTTGCTAATGAATATAATGGATGCTTAAGAATAGAAATTAATAAAAGAGAACTAATCGCACCATATTCCGATGTAAGGATATATATTAATCCAACAAGAAATGCCATTTCTGTTGATTTAGATGATTATTATCAAATACTCTTTAACGAAGCGGGAAGAATTGTTAACCCATTATATTCACAACACTTAGCTATAAATGGACTTACTCTAGTGGTTTGTGTGAAACAATAATGAACTAGACAAGAAACATAATAGAAAAAAACATCTCCTAGACTAAGAGTAAAATTATTACTAGGAGGTGATTACATGAATTATATTTCTCTTACTGGATCGTTACTAAATATATCAAGCGAAAATAAAAATATTCGCTATATCAAATATGTAAGAACATATAAAGATAAAAAAGGAATATTTCAAGAAGATATTTTTCCATGTATGTGGTGGACAAGAGATAGTAATAATGAATTATTTTCTTTGCAAGATAATTCCTATGTTGCCGTTTCAGGCCGAATAGAAAGATATGAGCATGAATTTATTATCGTAATTGAATTATTAGAATATTTAGGAATAAAAAGATAGGGAAATTCAAAGGGGGACCAAATGATTAGAAAATATGGAATGTGGTTTTTTAAACTGTTTCCTACATTAATAAAGATTTTAATATACAATGCAATATATCATAATAATCCAAGAAAAAAATCGCGTATTATCAAATTTAATAGATACCATAAAATTATGAAAAAAGCGGACAAAGTTTTCGGCGTAGATTTTTATGTGGAAGGAAAAGAAAATCTTCCAGTTTCACAATCTTACTTGATCACTCCTAATCATCAATCGATGTTAGATGCGGTAATATTTTTTGATTTGATTGATGATCCTGTATCTTTTGCTTCTAAAAGTGAACTAAAAAATGTTTTTATAGCAGGCGATGCTATTAGAAGCATTGAAGGCGTTTTTTTAGAACGAGATAATTTAAAACAAGAAATTAAAATGATGAAAATTATTGAAAATTCAATGAAAAACGACAATTTAAAATGGGTTATATTTCCAGAAGGTACAAGAACAAAAGATGAAGAATTAGTTATGAATCCTTTTAAACCTGGAGCTTTTAAACCAGCGCAAAGGGCTGGGGTTAGTATTATTCCAGTAGCACTCTATGGTTCTTTTAGAGTTCTTCAAAAAAAGTTACATTGGAAAAAATATCCAGTACAAGTTTCTTTTTTAAAACCAATTAAAAAGGAAGAATATGAAAACTTG
>JALFBO010000107.1 GCA_022772105.1 Erysipelotrichaceae bacterium
TGAGTGGACCTAATAAATATCGCAAATTAAATGATACTTGGAGCTATGAAGCATATTTTGATACAGATATGCCTGATTTAAATCTTAGTAGTCCTGAAATTCAAAATGAAGTAAAGAATATTATGAAATTTTGGTTAGATAAAGGAATTAAGGGATTTAGATTAGATGGCGTGGAACACTATTTTGATGAAAGTCCAGAAAAGACCTATGATTTTTGTAATAAAATTATGGACTGGGGACATGAAATCGCTGGTGAATCATTCTATGCTGTAGGCGAAGGACCTTGGAGTAGCGCTATTAGTAAATATTATGGTAATTCTAAATTAAATTCATTTTTGAATTTCTATTATGGAAATTATCCTAATGGAGCATTGACGGGTCAAATAAATCAAATTTTACAAACTGAAAAAATTTATGATAGACTTTATAAGATGGATACAGACAAATATTTGGATGAATCCGGTAGTTTATACTCAGATGAAAATTTAGAAAATCTTAGATGTCGTTCTGTTGCTAAACAATTTCAAAAGACTATTGAATTTTGGGATAAAGAAATGTATTCAGCTAATCCTAATGCGATCGATGCAAACTTTTTAACAAATCATGATACTGTTAGAGAGATTGATAATGTTAAAGGATTTAGATTCGATGATGATACTGAAGATTTTAGTGATGTATGTTTACAAAGACTAAAAATTATTTGGGCGATAAATCATCTTTTATCTGGCAATTCTTTCACATATTATGGTGAAGAAATTGGAATGAGAACTGGTAAGCAATATGCTTCTGGCTCTAGTGATGAATTTAAAAATGATCCAAATAAACGTCATCCAATGCATTGGTCTGATGAAGATACTTCTGGTACTGTTAATATCTACAAAATTAATGGCGCTTCAAAAATCACTCAATATCTTGAAGCAGCAGACAAACAAATTTTAGATGCAAACTCACTTTGGAATTTCTTTAAAGAAATATATAAAGTTAAATCTTATTTCCCTGAAATAGCAAGGGGAAAACAAAAAATTCTTTATGCCAAAGATACCGTTATTTGTATGGAAAAAGATTACAATAATGAAAAATGTTATTTGGTATATAATTTATCTAGAAATGAAGTTAACATTTCACTTGAAGACTTACAATTAAAAGGCAAAAAAATTAAGCATGTATTATCAACAGATGGTACATATTCAAAAATAAGTGGAAAAAATATAGGTCTTCCTGATTATTCTGTTACAATTTTAAAATAGGAGGCAATTATGGCAGGATTAAAATTAAATCATATCTATAAAGTATATGAAAATGGTCATAAGGCAGTTAATGACTTCAGCATTGATATTGAAGATAAAGAATTCATCGTTTTCGTCGGTCCTTCAGGATGTGGTAAATCAACTACATTAAGAATGATTGCAGGTCTAGAGGAAATCACAGCTGGTGATTTATTCATTGGTGATACATTAGTAAATGATGTTGAACCAAAAGATAGAGATATTGCCATGGTTTTCCAAAACTATGCTTTATATCCTCATATGACTGTATACGATAACATGGCATTCGGCTTAAGAAATAGACATATGCCAAAAGATGAAATCCATAAACGTGTTATGGATGCTGCAAAAATTCTTGATATTGAAGAATATCTTGACAGAAAACCTAAAGCTATGTCAGGTGGTCAAAGACAACGTGTTGCTTTAGGTAGAGCTATTGTTCGTGATCCTAAAGTATTCTTACTTGACGAACCACTATCAAACTTAGATGCTAAATTAAGAGCATCAATGAGAACTGAAATTACAAAATTACATAAAAAATTACAAACAACTTTCATTTATGTTACTCACGACCAAGTTGAAGCTATGACCATGGGTACAAGAATTGTTGTTATGAAATTAGGTTATGTACAACAAATCGATACTCCAATTAACTTATATGAAAGACCAAGAAATAAATTCGTTGCTGGATTTATTGGTACTCCTCAAATGAACTTCTTTGATGTTACTCTTGATAGACAAGGTGACACAGTAGTTTGTACATTTGATGATGGAAAACAATTCACAATTCCTTATGAAGTAGTATGTAAAGCTCAAGATCACTATTTACATGGTAAAGAACAAGTCATTTTAGGTGTAAGACCTGATCATATACGTGTTGTTGATCATGAAACAAAATTACAAGCTAAGGTTAACGTTGTTGAACAATTAGGTAACGAATCAATTGTTTATGGTCAATTAGCATTAGATGAAGAATTATCAGTTAAAGCAAAAAATCAAATTATTATTAAAGTTCCAGCTGATTCTCACTATGAATCTGGACAAATTATTAATTTGGAAGTTAAAGTTGAAAAAATTAATTTATTCGACCAAAATACAGAATTAACATTATTAAATGATATTCCTGATTATTCAAAATTTGATGCAAAAGCATCTAACGGTGTAATGGAATTCTTAGGCTCAAAAATCAAAATGCCAAGTGCATTTAGAGAAGCTCTAGTTGGACATGAAGATATTCAAATTCAAGTACCACCAGAAGCTGTTATTGCTGGTAAAGATTACCAATTAGAAGTCCATAAAGTAGAAGTATTTAATGGTAAAAAATTAGTTTCATTAGTATATGGCGATAGATATCTATTCTTACAAACTGATAAAGACGTTAAAAAAGGTGATTTACTCAAATTCTCCCTTAGATATGATAAATTAACAATTTTAGATGGAGATGAAGTTATCGTTGAACCAATTCCTAATGAAGAATCATTAGTTGGTACTTTCTTAAAAACCAAGAGAAAAGCAATTGGTCTTGGAAAAACTTATGTTACATTCGAATATGTTATTGAAGGACATAAGATTGTTACTCCAATGGATAAAGTTGTTAAAATTACATCAATTGAAGGCGATGCATGTTATTCTAAACAATATAAGTATGTCTTCAAGAGAGAAAATATTCAATTAGTTACAGAAGGTATGGGTATTGAATGTGAAGTTCAATCAATTATCGATTACGGAAACAGCAGATACGCTAAACTTGTAACTGGTGGACAATCTTTGTTAATCGAAGTAGATCAATTCTTCAATGAATCAATGGTCTTCATCGACTTTGATGGACAAGATATCGAAGTTTATGAACAAGATATCGACATGAGACTTTGCTAATTAGTTATTGTCAATAAAATTAAGGGCTGGGAGATGTTTCTCAGCCTTTTTATTGATAATATTTAGATAATTATATATAATATTGATACGAAAGGGTGATGGAATATGGCAGAATATGTATTCATTCAAAATTATACAAAAAGAGGTAAATTAGGTATTTCTAGAGTTTGCTTCGAACAAATAGTACAAACAATTGTCAATAGAATGCAAGGAGTAAAGGTACTTCCAAATTCTAATAAGTATGTTTTTATGTTCCATAAACCAGTTCATTGCGATATTGTAAATGATAAAGTTCAAATAACAATTCAAGTTAAGATTTCAGCTGGTCAAAAAGTTAATGAAATTTGTGAAAAAATACAACAAGAAATTGCGGAAGAACTAACTACAATGACAGAATTAGTTCCTTTTAGCATCAAAGTTAAAGTAGCTAATATCGAATAAGCCAAATTTTTTGGCTATTTTTTTTGAAAGGATTAATGTTATATGTTAAGTAGAAGTCAAGAGCAAGAAAAAATAATGTTTGTTTTATATCAATGTTTATTTTATGAAAGATTAAATAACAATCAACCTGATTTACAAGAAATGATTGAAGAAACATTTGAAACTCCATATGGCGAAGTTAGTGTATTTGCTAAAGAAACAATTGTAAAAGCTTTAAAAAATCAAAAAGAAATTGATGAACTAATTTCCGCGAATTTAAATAAATGGAAATTAGAAAGAATAAATTTAGTGGCTCACGCTATATTTCTTTTAGCGCTCAGTGAATATAAATATGTAGAAGAAGAAATAGAAAAAAGTGCATTAATTAATGTTGCAGTTACTTTAGCAAAGAAATATTTAGATGAAAAAGACTACAAATTCATTAATGCTGTTTTAGATAAGGTTCTATAAATGGAAAAATTTTTAACTGTCACAGGATTAAATTTTTATATTAAAAACATAATTGAAGATGATCCCAAACTAACAAATATCATAGTTAAAGGAGAAATTTCAAATTTAAATAAACATTATACAGGTCATTATTATTTCACTTTAAAAGATGAAAATTCTAAGATTGCCTGTATGATGTTTTCTTCATATGTTAATAGATTAAAAAATGATGTAAAAAATGGTGATGAAGTCCTTTTATATGGATATGTTTCTTGTTTTGAAAAAAACGGAACTTATCAGCTTTATGTTAAAAACATAGAGCCATATGGGCTTGGCCAATATCTATTAAAATTAGAAGCTTTAAAAAAGAAATTAAAAGAAGAAGGATTATTTGATAAGGAGAAGAAAACCATTTCTAGAACTCCTAAATCTCTTGGAATAATTACCTCTAAAAGTGGGGC
>JALFBO010000134.1 GCA_022772105.1 Erysipelotrichaceae bacterium
TTCTTGATGAAGAAAATATGATGGTTATTGATGCTAGTGATGATATAGAGGCATCCGTCTTTTTAAATAGAAAACTGTTTTCTTCTTATCCAAATATTGAAATTGGAAATATCATAAATTATCAAGGAATTAAATTAAAAGACATAGTATCAAAAGAACAATTATTTTTTAATTATAGTGAAATAATCTCTTCTAAAGAAAAAATGAATAATTTTGTTAATGTTTTTTCATTAATCATTCATAATGCGATAATCTTTTTTCGCCTTAACAAAATCATTCTATTTGGAAAAATATTTGAAATAGATAAAGTGTTTGATTTAATAAAGGAAAAGATAGATGAATTAGAAAAAGAGAATAGCAAATCTACGCTATTTTATATGGTAAGTAATGATTCATTTATTATAAAACATAAAGCGGTGATAAGTGCCCTTTATCTAAGTTTAAATAAATAAATTTTTCTTGATTAAAAAAGAAGTAGCATATATAATAATAACACCCACACGGAGGGGGAGTATATGACGGAAGAAAGAAAAAATGCTTTAAAGAATTTGAAAACTTGTAAAGGTCAAATTGAAGGAATCATTAAGATGATTGAAGATGAGCGTTACTGTATCGATATATCAAATCAAATTATGGCAAGTATATCAATATTAAAAAAAGCTAATCTTAATATATTGGAAGGACATTTGAATTCATGCGTGAAAGATTCTTTATGCTGTGAAGAAGCTAAAGAAAAGAAAATTGAAGAAATGGTAAATGTGATAAAACGCATGACTACGTATTAGTATGAGAAAAAAGTATAATGTGGAAGGAATGACATGTGCTGCTTGCCAAGGACATGTTAATAAAGCAGTAACTTCTTTAAAGGGAGTGACAGAATGTAATGTTAATCTATTACAAAATACTATGGTCGTTGATTTTGATGAGCATATCCTTTCTTCAAAACAAATTGAAGAAGCAGTCAAAAAAGCTGGATACAATGCATATGAAGAAGGAAAATCTATAAAAGAAATAAAAAAAGATAATGATTTAATTTCTTTAATAAGTGCGACTATTTTATTACTTATTTTAATGTATTTTTCAATGGGAAATATGATGTGGGGATGGATTGTTCCACCCGTATTTGACCACAAACAAAATCCAATGGGATTTGCTTTAATTCAATTTATTTTAGTGCTTCCTATTGTTTATATTTATCAAAGATATTTTATTAATGGGTTTAAAAGGCTATTTAAAGGAAAACCTAATATGGATAGTCTTATTGCCATTGGATCATCGTTTTCATTAATATATGGCATCTTTGCTTTATTTATGATTAGTTTAGGATATCATTCGTATCACGATTCATTATATTTTGAATCAGCAGGTATGATTTTAACTTTAGTTTCTCTAGGAAAGTATTTGGAAAAACTATCAAAGAAAAAGACTACTTCTTCCTTAACTCACTTAATGGATTTAGCGCCTAAAAGTGCACTTAAAGAAGAAGATGGTAAAGAAGGAGAAATCGATATTAGTGAAGTTAGAAGCGGTGATATTCTTATTGTAAAAAATGGTAGTAAGGTACCAGTTGATGGAATCATTGTTTATGGAAAAGCATCTTTAGATCAAAGCAATATTACAGGTGAATCACTCCCTGTATTAAAAAAAGAAGGAGAGGAAGTTTTTGCTTCCACTATCGTGACATCAGGGTATATAAAAGTAAGAGCATCCAAAGTGGGAGAGGATTCTTCCTTTGCCACGATAATTAAACTTGTGGAAGAAGCAAGTTCATCTAAAGCTCCTATATCTTTACTAGCCGATAAAGTAAGTGCGATATTTGTTCCTTTAATTCTTTGCATTTCTCTTCTAACTTTCATTCTAAATATGATATTTAGTAATAACTTTGAACTATCATTTAATTTTGCTATTACAGTCGTAGTTATTGCTTGTCCATGTGCTTTAGGTTTAGCAACTCCGGTTGCCATAATGTGTGGAACAGGAAAAGGGGCAGAGAATGGTTTATTAATTAAGAATGCCGAAATTTTAGAAAAAGCACATCAAATAAAAACAGTAGTCTTAGATAAAACAGGAACAATTACTAAGGGTACACCGGAAGTTACTGATTTTATAATCTTAGAAGAAGATGAAGAAATATTAGACATTATTTATTCTTTAGAAAATAAGAGTGAACACCCTTTATCTAAATGTTTAATTTCCTATTGTAAAGATAATAAAGCTAATGAAAAAGAGATTATTAACTATCGTTTTGATGAAGGAAAAGGCTTGTATGGAGAATATAATTCCTCTTTCTACTTTATTGGAAATGATAAAGGAATTGATATAGATGATAATATAAAAAATCGAGTTGAAAATCTCCAAAAAGAAGGAAAAACGGTTCTTATATTTGCTAAAGATAATAAGGTAGAATCACTTATTGGTATAAAGGACGAAGTAAAAGAGAATGCCAAAGAAGCTATAGAAGAACTTCAAAAAAGAGGAATTAATGTCATTATGCTTACAGGAGATAATTGTTCTAGTGCTTCGTATATCGCTAAAGAAGTAGGAATAAAGAAAGTGATTGCTAATGTTTATCCTAAGGGTAAATTAGAAGTGATAAATTCACTAAAAAAAGAAAGTAAGGGATTAGTGGCTATGATAGGCGATGGCGTTAATGATGCTCCTTCACTTGTAGGTGCGGATTTAGGAATTGCTTTAGGAAAAGGCGCAGACGCTACACTAGAATCGAGCGATATCGTTCTTTTAAGAAATGACTTACTCGATGTATTGAATGTAATAATGCTTAGTAAAAGAACATTAACAACTATTAAGATTGGTTTATTTTGGGCATTTTTCTATAATTCATTATGCGTTATTTTAGCAACCGGTATATTTTATTACATCAACAATAAATTTGTAATTAATCCTATGATTGGAAGTCTAGCAATGTCACTTTCGTCAGTATCTGTGGTATTAAATGCCTTAACTATAAACTTATTTAAAATAAAAAGAAATAAAAAAGAAGAAAGTGTTCCAAAGGAGGAAAATAAGAAAATGGAAAAAGTAATTAAAGTTGAAGGAATGATGTGTGCACATTGTAAAGCACGTGTTGAAAAAGAAATTCAAAAGGTGGAAAATGTTATTTCTGTGGAAGCTAACATTAATACCAAAGAAGTAGTTATTGTATATGAAGGATCTTTAAATTTAGATGAAGTAAAAAAAGTGGTTATAGAAGCAGGCTACGAAGTATTATAAAAAATTAATCATCTATCCGCGAGTGAAATGAATAAATTGTTGACTTTGCAACAAAACAAATGTAAAATGCTATTTTGTTGATACTCATTAAGGAGGAACGTCATGGGAAGAGAATCAAGATTTGATATGTTTATTAAATCCATGGATGTACTAAGCAAAGTTATTCAAAGAGTTAAAAATGCTGGGCTTGAAAAATATGGCTTAAAATCTATTCACTTTATGATTTTATTCTATTTAGAAAAAGCAGAAAATGGATTAACCTCTAAAGAATTAATCAATCTTACTTTAGAAGATAAAGCTGCCATATCAAGAGGTATTGCCTCTTTAGTGGATAAAGGTTACGTAAATTATTCAAAGAAATATAAATCAAGAATCACTTTGACTGAGGAAGGAAAAAGAATTTCCTCTGAATTATCTTTAACACAAGAGAAAGCAGTTCATGTCAGCGGAGAAGGAATGAGCGAAGAAGAAAAAGAAATGTTTTATAGATGTTTAAAACTAGTTTCTAAGAATCTTGTGACATTCTATTTAAATATGGATAATTAGAATTAAAGTTAGTATATAGATATTAGTTTCTATACCTAACTTTTTTCTTTATTGTATAATTGAAACAGGTGAAGAGTTATGGAAAAAGTAAAAATGATTGAAAGATCCCTTATTACCACATATCGAAAAGGAATATATTCTTGCTTCATTAAAGCAATTAATGAATATGAACTTGTTAAAGATAATGATAAGATATGCGTTTGTATATCAGGGGGAAAAGATAGTATGGTACTTGCAAAACTTTTCCAAGAGTTACAAAGACATTCTTCTCTTAACTTTGAAGTTGAATATGTGGTTATGAATCCAGGATATAATAACGAAATATTAAAGCAAATAAAAGGCAATTTAGAATTACTAAATATCGATGCTACTATCGTTAATACCAATATTTTTGAAGAGAGTAATAAATGTATTAAAAATCCATGTTATATATGCGCTAAATTGAGGAGAGGAGCGCTTTATAGAATTGCTAAGGAGAAAGGATGCAATAAGATAGCTTTAGGGCATCATTATGATGATGTGATTGAAACTACTTTGATGAGTATGTTAACTAATGGCTCATTTCAAACGATGCTCCCTAAATTAAAATCCACTTCCTTTGAAGGCATGGAACTAATACGTCCTCTTTATTTAGTAAGAGAAAGATATATTATCAATTGGGCCAGATATAATGATTTGTCCTTTATTAACTGCGCTTGTTCTATGACAAAAAAAGAGGATTCATCCTTTGAAGGACAAAGAAAGAAGACTAAAAGATTAATTCAAGAATTAAAGAAATATCATCCTAACGTGGAAGATAATATTTTTGCTTCTTCTAAAAACGTCAATTTAAATATGATTTTAGGTTACAAAAAAGATGAAAAAGAATATTCATTTTTAGATGAATATGAGTGGGAATAATATGGAAATAGAAGAAATTATTGAAAAGCAAGATGTAGAATTACTATCTTCATATTTACAAGAACATAATTTAAAAGTAGGCCCTCAAAGAAA
>JALFBO010000142.1 GCA_022772105.1 Erysipelotrichaceae bacterium
TTCTTCGTATAAAGATGAAAGAAGTTTTGTACGTCAAGCCACATCATTAACTTATTTTATCAAAGGAACAAACTTCGTTTATGCAGGAGATGAAACAGCTTCTACCCATCTTCCTTCATTATTTGATTATGATGAAGTTGATTGGAGTGAATACAATAAATATAATATGGTAGATTTGCTTAAAACTCTTATTGCATTAAAGAAAAACGTTATATTTAAAGATGGAAATATGGAAATAATGAAATCTCCTACTAATGTCGCTATTATCAAATACACTTTAAATTCTTCAACTTGTTATGGTATCTTTAATTTTACATCTAAGCGTAAAAAGGTAACGCTCGATATTTCTTCTTTAAATGTTACTAACATTATCACTAACCAAAATGTAGAAATTAGCGATTCTTTAATTATTAAAGATGAACCGATAATATTCATGCTAAATAAATAAAAATAAAACACTTAGTTTTCCTTTTTGGCAACTAAGTGTTTTTTCTTATTCTAATTCAAATGCACCTGTATATAATTGATAATATTTACCCTTTTCTTTAATTAGTTGTTCGTGAGTACCTCGTTCGATGATTCTACCATGTTCTAATACCACGATAACATTAGAATTTTGTACCGTAGAAAGACGATGAGCAATCACAAATACAGTTCTTCCTTTCATAAGTTCATCGGTACCTTTTTGCACTAATAATTCTGTTCTTGTATCGATAGATGAAGTCGCTTCATCTAAGATCATCACTGGTGCATTATTAACTGCAGCACGAGCGATAGAAAGAAGTTGTCTTTGACCTTGTGACAAATTTGCTCCATCACTTGTTAGCATCGTATTATATCCATTAGGTAATCTTGTAATAAAGTCATGTGCATTTGCAAGTTTTGCTGCTTGAATGCATTCTTCGTCACTAGCATCTAATTTGCCATAACGGATATTTTCCATTACTGTTCCTGTAAATAGATTCGTATCTTGTAAAACGATTCCCAAAGATCTTCTTAAATCATCTTTTTTAATTTTGTTAATATTGATACCATCATATCTAATTTTACCATCTGCGATATCATAGAAACGATTGATAAGATTAGTAATAGTTGTTTTACCCGCTCCGGTAGAACCAACAAAAGCAATCTTTTGTCCTGGTTTACCATATAGAGTAATATCATGAAGAACGATCTTATTCTCAACATATCCAAAATCAACATTGAACATTCTAATATCACCTTTAACTTGAGTATAAGTAATGCTGCCATCTTGATGAGGATGCTTCCATGCCCAGATATTAGTTCTTTCCTTGCTTTCTTCAATTTCGCCGTTTTCATTAAACTTAGCGTTAACTAAAGTAACATAGCCTTCATCTACTTCTTCTTTTTCATCGATTAACGCATATATTCTTCCCCCAGCAGCTAAAGCCATAACTATTTGATTAAATTGTTGTGTACATTGATTTACGTTATTGGTAAATTGTCTACATAAAGTCAAGAAAGCAACAAGAGTTGGTAAGAATGTGTTTAATTCAATTTTCTTTACACCAAAAATCGTTAAGTTATAAACGTTAAATCCTTTTAAAGATAAAGCGATTAACACTCCACCTAAAAAGGCAAGAAGGACATACATGATATTACCTATATTCATGGTAATTGGTCCCATTTTAGATGCATTGCTTTCAGCGAATTCTTGCGCTTTTCTTAATTCATCGTTAAGTTTATCAAAATCTTTTTTTGCTTCTTCTTCATGACAGAATACTTTAACTACTTTTTGACCATGCATCATCTCTTCGACAAATCCTTCAACTCGAGCAATATTCTTTTGTTGAGCGATAAAGCCTTGTCCTGCATTACCTGTCACTTTCTTAGTCACATTAAACATGACTACAATTCCTAAAAAGATGATAAGTGAAAGCCAAATACTAGTAGATAACATAATTGCTAATAAAATAATCAACATGATTACTGATTGAACTAAGGCTGTAATACATTGAGAAATTAACATACGAAGCGAATCTGTGTCATTAGTATAATATGACATAATATCGCCAGAATTATGACTATCAAAATAACGGATTGGTAATTTCTCCATGGCGTTGAACATCTTAATTCTAATTTTTAGTAAAGATCCTTGCGTAATACGCGCCATTAAAAGGTTTTGAATCGTTGATGCAATGACACCACTTCCTCTAACCGCAATCATAACAAAAAGCAAATTTAACATTCCCTTTTTAACGCTTTCCCATCCATTTTCTACTCCTTCAATTGTAAACTTAGTAATTTGAGTTAAAAATAATGATGCAGAAGCATTAGCGCACACCACTAAAGCCAAACAAACAAAGACAACAACCCAACTAAGTGGGAAGAAAGAAAAGATATCTTTCATAAGTCTTCTAAATGTTCCTTTGGGAATACGTGGAGAAGGTTTTTTCATATTCTTAGGCATTTAAATCACCTGCCTTTTGTTCTTTATTTTGTGAATAATAAACTTCTTGATATATTTTATTTGATTTTAACAATTCTTCATGAGTACCAATTTGATTGATCATACCATTATCCATGACTACAATCTTATTTGCATCCTCTACTGAAGCGATACGTTGAGCGATGATAATCTTCGTAGTTTGAGGAATATATTCTTTTAATCCTTTACGAATAAGGGCATCAGTTTTAGTATCAACCGCGGATGTAGAATCGTCAAAGATGATTACTTTTGGATTTTTAAGTAAGGCACGAGCAATACATAATCTTTGCTTTTGTCCACCTGATACATTGCTTCCACCTTGCTCAATATAAGTGTCATATTTATCAGGAAAAGAAGATATAAATTCGTCAGCTTGCGCTAAAACACAAGCTCTTTTCATCTCTTCATCGGTTGCTTCTTTATTACCCCAACGTAGATTCTCTTTGATTGTTCCTGAGAAAAGAACATTCTTTTGAAGAACGACAGATACTTGATTACGAAGTGATTCTAAATCGTATTCTTTGACATTATGACCACCGACAAGAACTTCTCCTTCGCTAGCATCATAAAGTCGAGAAATGAGTTGAATTAAGGAAGATTTAGAAGAACCCGTTCCTCCAATTATTCCAACCGTCTCTCCAGATTCAATTTTTAAATTGATATTTTGTAAAGCATTTTTTTCTGCTTTATCACTATATCTAAATGAGACATTTTTAAATTCAATAGCGCCATTTTCAATTTCATAAAGAGGATTTGATGGATTTTTCAAAGTTGGTTCTTCATTCAATACTTCAACAATTCTTGAAGCAGATTCAGAAGAAATAACCGCCATTAAGAAAACAAAGCTAAACATCATTAGTGAAGAAAGAATTTGCATTGAATATGTAATCAAAGCTGTTAAATCGCCAATTTCTAAAGCTTGATTTTGTGTAGTAATTATTAACTTTGCTCCAACGTAAGAAATGACAGTCATACAAATATACATTGCTAAAACCATCAAAGGATTATTCAAAGCAATAATTGACTCTGCTTTAGTAAAATCAGCGCATACTTCTTTAGAAGACTTTTCAAATTTCTTTTTTTCATATTCTTCTCTTACATATGATTTAACTACTCTTATACCTCTAACATTTTCTTGAACTCTCTCATTTAAATTATCATATTTATGAAATACTTTTACAAATAGCGGATGAGAAAATTTAAAGATTAATGATAAACCAACTACAAGAATTGGAATTATAATCAAAAACAATAAAGGAAGAGTAGGATGATATGTAAACGATAATACAACAGCAAAGACAAGCATAAGTGGGCTTCTTACAGCAAGACGAATTAACATACCATAAGTTTGTTGTACGTTTGTAACATCAGTTGTAAGTCTTGTTACTAAAGATGAAGTAGAAAACTTATCGATGTTTGCAAAAGAGAAATCTTGTATTTTATAATAAACATCTTGTCTAACATTTTTACCAAAACCAGAAGCTGCTTTTGCTCCAAACTTTGCCGCCATTGCCCCTCCAAATAAAGAGACAAAAGCCATCACAGTAAGAAGAACTCCACATATTCCTATTGCTAATAATAATTGATTAGGATCTCTTCTATCTATTTCGACAAAACCTAATATATTTACTATATCGTTTTTACTATTAAGAATATTAATTAATTGCGATGTAACAAGTGGCATAAAACATTCCATCAATACTTCAATAGTGATAAAGATAGGAGTTAATATGCTCTCTTTTTTATATTCTCTAACACATTTTGCTAAGGATTTAATAATTTTCATAATTCCTCCTTTTCTTGACTTTAGTATTTTAGTTTAATTAAAATTTAATGTCTACAATTTTGGGCGTTAATATTTTTTCTTCTTAACACTTTTTTATTTTGCAGATAAAGAAGCCTTCATAATATTCATTTGGCATTACAAGTAACGCTCCTTTTATCTTACAAGGCAAGGTATGCAAATATCTATCCTTTATATCTATGTTT
>JALFBO010000144.1 GCA_022772105.1 Erysipelotrichaceae bacterium
TTATCAAATCCAGAAAAAAATGAATCAAAAGCGATACCTAAGTTATATTTATCAGCAAATCTATTTATAAAATTTTTAGAATATTTGTTCTTTTTAAGACTTTCTTTATAAATATCATTCTTCATTTGCTCATAAATTTCAAATGCTCCTTCTCTTGGATAACATGAACCATAAAATTTTTCTGAGTTTACAAAAATCTCATATACATATTCATCATCATCAAAAGAATAAATTTGTATTTCTACTTCTTCATCAAGTAACATACTTTTTAATAAATATTTACCATTATAATGACGTGATCTTTCTGAATAATTATCTGTAATATCAACCCATTCTTTTTCCATACATTCCTCCTGTTTACTGCCAACATAATATAACATTGCCATCTTTTAATCTAGATTCTTTTTCTTAAATAAGAAAAAAGATAGATAACTTAAACTAAAGTAAAAGGCAATTGAAAAAGGAAATAAAATATATATCATAGTTTTAAAGGATTTATCATTTAAGAACTTACTAACTTGAATAAAAATCTTTTCCTCTAAATCTTGTACAGGAGCATATAGAAATATAACTACGAATAATAAAAACAGTATTCCAAAAGCAATTATCTTAAAATATCCCCCATATCTGGTAGTAAAATAGACCATAAACGGAAATTCTATAGCTAAAACAAAAATACCAATAACAAGAATGATTAGCAAAAAGAAGAAAGGATTAACTAAGAATAAGGAATAATCATTATTAAAGTAAACCGCTGCGGAGATAACAAATAAAATAGTAAAAAATAAATAGAATAACGTTAAAAGAATTAATCCTTCAATATACTTAGCAAAGATATTTTTCTTTTCTTGATGATAAGCACAAATATAATTAATATATTTTTCATCTTCATCATTAGAAAATAGCGTCCCTATAAATGCCACCCAAATATATAGCGTAAATGCTGCACCTAAATAGAATAATACTGAATAAAAGTCCTTAAAATCTTCTGAAAACGAAGGAAAGATGATAAAGAAGGTAACAACAAAAAATGAGGAAGCAAAAAGATTCATTAATAGTTCTTTTTTATGGCAACAAAAATCTTTATAAATTATTCCAAGCATAATCTTTCCCTCTTTTCCATCACTTTAATTGAAGCAAAGTAGCAAAAAAATGTACCAATAACTTCTAAAACAAGAATAAGTACGAAAGCTAACGAAGCATATAAAGAAAACTTGCTATTTACTTTACTAATAAAATTCATTAAATTTTGCATATTGCCATCTTTTACGCATAAAAATCCGATTATTCCTAAAACAATAAGAAGTAAATCTAAAAAAATAAACGTAAATATGCGTTTTGATTTAGATAAATAGATTGCAAAAGGAATTGTAAATAAAGGAATTATAGTTTCAAGTAGCGATAATAAGGCAAAAACAATAAACATATGAATATTAGTCTTAGTAAAGAATTGTAATAAATAGATAAAGTTTATAAAGGAAGATATTACCCCTCCTACTAAGAAAACTATTAAGGATTCAATTATCTTAAATTTCACATAAGTCTTCGTGTCAATATCAGATATAAAAAGAAATTTAAAATATTTATTTTCTCTATCGATAAAAATAGTTTCAATTGAAATATTGTAAGCAATAAATACGGTAGCAAAATTAGCAAAAAACATCAATATCATACTAATTACATCACTTGATCTAATAGCCTCTTCTGTTTCTACAATGTTCTTATTATTACCATATACTAATGAATAACGAAATAAATAGCCTATTAAAAGAAGGTAAATCCCTATTACAAGAGCCATGATTATCATCTTTTTAGAAGCAATTAAATCCTTGTATAATAAAGCTTTGTATTTGTTCATAATGTCCACTCCTTAGAAGAAGCGGTACCTTTAACATGGAACAACATTATCTCATCTAATGATGCTTTATCAAACTCAATATTATTAGATTTATAAGAAGTAATATTACGAGTCATCACTTCATAACCAAATTCATTTTTTCTAATAGAAACAATATCTTCTTCTTTTATTGGAATATTCTTTATATCAGCACATCGATAAATACCAAAATTTTCTAAAATCATATTTTTATCATCAGATAGCAACATTTTACCATTATGAATAAAGGTAATACTGTCGGCAATTTTTTCTAAATCAGAAGTGATGTGGCTAGAAATTAGTATAGAATGATCTTCATCGAGCATAAAATCCATAAATTCATTTAAGATTTCATTTCTAACGACTGGATCTAACCCGGTTGTAGGTTCGTCCATAATTAATGTCTTAGCATTATGAGATAAACAGGTGGCAATTTGTAATTTCATCTTCATTCCTTTTGATAATTCGCTAATTTTCTTTTTCAAAGGTAGATTAAACTTTTTAATATAGTTTAAAAATACTTCGTCATTCCAATTAATAAAGAAATATTGAAGCATTCTTTGAAGTTGATAAATCTTTAGATTTTGTTGAAAAGGAATCTCATCAAAGATTACCCCAATATCTCCTTTTACTAATTCTTTATCTAAAATATCTCTGCCATTTATTTTTATATTTCCTTCATCTATTTTATTAATTCCAAGAAGAGCTTTAATCGTGGTAGTTTTTCCAGAACCATTTTGACCCACGAACCCCATAACAGTCCCTTTAATAACTTTAAAAGATATTTTATCAAGTAAAAATCCATCATATTGCTTAGATACATTCTCTAATTCGATTGCATATTCTTCCATCCTACTTACTCCTCACTATAATAAATAATTTTTAGGATATCCTCTAATTCGTTATAAGATATTTTCCCTTTTTTTGCTTTGTTACAAGCATCCATAAGCGCTGATTCAATATCCTTTAATATTGCTTCTTTTAAAAAGTTTTGATTTTGTTCTTTAACAAAAGACCCTCTTCCTGTATAAGATTCTATAAATCCATCGCGTTCTAATTCTTCATATGCTCTTTTCGTGGTTATCACTGATATTCTTAGTTCTTTAGCTAAAAATCTCATCGAAGGTAAAGGATCACCGGCTTTTAGTTCTCCTTTAATAATCATATCTTTAATCTGGGCACTAATTTGATTATAAATAGGTTCTTTAGATGAGTTAGATATTAATATTTTCATCTTGCCCTCCTTGTTATATTGTATATATACGATATACACAATTATTTCATGATATATATTCTTTGTCAATATGTTATATATATATAAATTAGTAGCAATAAATAAAAAAGATTAAGTGATAACTTAACCACATAATCTATTTTTGTTGATTTTTAATATTCATTAACTTGGCGTTCAATTTATTAGAAACAATTTTGGAAGAGATAATGGCAAATAACCAGATAAGAAGAAAGCCTCCTATAAAGCATGATGTATATATCGCAATTATTTCTATTTTAAAAGGTATCCAAGAATTGATTAAATAACCGATGGTATATACGCTATATAAAGAAAGAAGTTGCACAAACATTGCTTTTACTTTACTCCATCTTTCAATAGTAGGAAAGACGCTACTTCCGGCATGAACAAATGCAATAATATATGTGGTGATAATAGCTAAAAACACTTCATATCCATTTAAAACTAATCTCTCTCCACTTAACTCAATAAATAAATATACACATCCTCCTACTACCGGTCCTAGTCCTGAAAAGATAAGACCACGTAATAAATAATCTTTCACATACTTATTCATATTATAATCCCATCCTTTCTTTAAATTTTTTTAGTTCTCTTCTTGAGATATAATCTTTATACCCATTATCGAATAAGACCATGATTGCTCCTCCAAGAGAAGAGGAGAATCTATCGATTCTTTTAATATTTGCTAAGCATGATTGATTTATCTTTATATAATTTTCATCCATCATTTCTTCTAGTTGATAAAGGCGTTCTTTGATTTTATATTGCTCTTCTCCAATCAAAGCGAATACTTTATTGTTTTGTGAAATAAAACAAGTTACATCAAGAGGATTTATAATAATAATCTTATCGTCTTTTGTTCCTTTTAAAGTTAAATTATTAGATTCAACAAGCCTTTCAATTTCATCCACTAAAGAAGATCTTTTTTGAGCATAAATTAACACTTCTTCTTCACGTTTTTCATCAATTATTGTTTGACATTTCAAGATCAATCACCTCATATAAAATTATAAAAGATGATAAGGCTAAATTCTATCGGATGTCATCATGTTTTTAAAAGAAAATGAAGCTAGTATTATAGAAACAACTGTATATGTAAGTAAAATAATGATATATAAAATTGCATTATTATCAAAAGAATATAAAATAGGGTTAATATATTCTTCCTCATTTAAAGGAGTGTGACTAGCTTTTAATATCACTCTTCCTAAATAAGTTGATGGATAAAATGGACCAAATCCAATAATTTTTTCAAAATCACCCATCGTATCTACTGGCATCCACGCTCCTCCAATTATCCCTGAAGCTGAAATAAAGATAGAAGATATTCCTGGGGCTGACTTTTCATTTAATATAGATCCTACAAAAATTCCAAACATAATATTAATCACCTTAAGAGGAATCATTTCTATAATTAATAAAATTAATTCACTGATCGTGGCAAATAAGGTATTTGATATCGCACCACATATATAACCTAAAGAAATACATATTATATCTTGTACTAACCCAATTAGAAAAAATGGTATAAAGTAACCCGCTATAAATTGATAAGGTTTTAAGCACGAAGTAAATAATCTTTTTAAAAATGCTGACGTTTTATCTTTAGAAACAAGTAAAGATGACATGAGCATTAATAGACTATAAGAAAACATCATAATGCCTGGAATAAGGTTTTTAATTTCAAAAATGACAAGGCTAGAAGATGAATAATGTAATATCACTTGAAACATCAAAACCATGATAATAGGAAATCCTCCACAGAATATATAAAGTAAAGGATCTCTAATCATCTCTATAAAATTTCTTTTACTAAATAATAAAATCTTCTTCATTGCTATTTCCTCCTACAATTTTAACAAATGCTTCTTCAAAAGATGTTTCATTAGCTTTTTGTTTAATTTCTTCAATTGTTCCTTCTTCTAAAACATTACCTTTACTCATTAAAGCCACTCTATCACATAAGGTTTCAATTTCTTCAAGATAATGAGAAGTAATAAGAATAAGTGTCATCTTGCCTTTTAAAGAAGCAATTATTCTCCATAGTTCTCTTCGAGAGATTACATCTAAACCAAGAGTTGGTTCATCTAGAAAAAGAATTTTTGGTTTAGAGATTAATCCTATAGCTATAGACAATCTTCTTTTCCATCCTCCTGATAAAGTCTTTGCTTTTCTATTTATCACCTCTAAAAGTCCAAAGGAATGAATGATTCTATTTAAGTATTCTTTATCTTCCATATCATATAAATTAGCAAAGAAGATTAGATTTTCTTTTACAGTTAAGTTTAAAGCAATTGAAGTTTCTTGAGGTGATATATCAATAACCTTTTTTATCTCATCGATTTGTGATAGATCCATTCCAAGAACACTTGCTTCTCCTCCATCACATTTACTTAAGCCTGTTAGTATTTTTATAAGGGTTGTTTTTCCAGCACCATTTACTCCTAGTAGTCCATATAATTCTCCTTCATTAATAGAAATACTAACACCATTTAAAGCGATAATATTTTTATATTTTTTTGTTATATTTTTAGTAACAATTGCTTTTTTCATAATTCTATTTCTTCCTTTCACATTGACATTATATAAATAAATAAGATGGAAAAAAGGTCATAGATGTATTTGGTTATTTTCTTGATGTAAGTGGTAAGTTTCTAAATAATTTTAACGATTTTATTATCCATAGTTTGCTTAAAAGTTAAAAAAAAGAAAGGTTTCCCTTTCTTCTTAAAAGTTATTTACTTTTTGATAAACTTATCAAGTTCTTTTTGATAATCCACTCTAAACTTGGATACTAATTTTGTTCCTCCAAATCCACCTAAAGAAAGAATTAAAGTGAAAATTGATTTTCTTAGTCCAACCATCTTACCTTTAAACATATA
>JALFBO010000133.1 GCA_022772105.1 Erysipelotrichaceae bacterium
TTCTTAAGTTCATCAGTACCCCATTGATCAAAATTAGCATTTTTTAAGTCTTTTTTTACTAATTCTAAATATTCACTACCTACTAGATTTGGTGATAAATCATGATGAAACATACAAGCAGCATATGAGTCACGTGGTACATTATACATACCAGTCTTTGCTCCTTTAGGTAGGTTTTCTTTATTAAATAAAGCATCCCAACCATAACGAAGAACAGCTTCCTCAACACCAGCTTTACGCTTATTATACATAAGGCCAAAGGTTCCCCAGAAATATGGTACTTGGTATGAAGCATATTCTTCAAATCCAAAATTATTACAGAATTCATTTTCTATTCCGTATACTCCAGGAAGAAACATTCCTTCATAATAAGAAGAAAGGCGTGAATAATCTATTTTTTGTAAAAGATTGTTTTCATACATTTTTTTAACCATATAATCAGATGGAACAATCAAATCATAAACCGTTGTCCCTGATTTCAGTTTTGAATAAAATAATTCATTAGAATCCGCGATTGAAATAACTACTTGACAATTAAATTCTTTTTCAAAAGCTAAAACTAAATCATCGTTAATATATTCTCCCCAGTTAAGAAGAAGAAGCTTATTTGATGAAGAACAAGAGGTCGTAACAAATGTACCCATTAATAAAGGAAATAAAAACATAATTATTTTATTTTTTCTTAGCATGTTTATTCTCCTTTCTTCCACGTAAATTCATTAGTAATATTGCGCACATTGAACATATGGTAAACAAGGTTGAAAAAGCATAGACAGATGGCGATAAACTCTTTCTACCAATGGAAGAATATATCCAAATGGATAATGTATCAAAGCCATTTCCAGTTGTATAATAAGAAATAACAAAATCATCAAAGCTCATTGTGAAAGCTAGAATTAATCCAGAGAATATACCCGCTTTTATGGCTGGAATTATGACTAAAAACAATGATTTATAAGGTCTAACTCCTAAATCGATTGCCGCATCAAACATGTTTTTATCTAATTCCTTAATTTTAGGTAATACCGATAAAATGACATAAGGTAAAGTAAAATACATATGCGCTAGTAAAAGTGTCTTCCATCCAAAGAAATATGGAAATATTTTAATCAGTAAAGAAAACACTAACATTAAACCAATACCAGTTACAATATCGGCATTAAGAAGAGGAATATTATTTAATAAAAGTAATAATTTTTGATGTTTTTTACTTAAGGAAAAGATACCCACTGCAATCAATGTTCCAAGAAACGTAGAAATTAGTGTCGCACTTATTGATATTACAAAAGTATTGATCAAAGAATTAAATAAAGCACGATTTGAAGTTATAGAGAAATACCATTTTAATGTAAAATGTTCAAATTCTGATGCATTAGAAGAAGAATTAATAGATTGAATAAAGATGATAACAATTGATATATACAATAAACAAATTGTAAGAGCAACGATAATTTTAGAGAAGACATTCCAAAATTTTTTTATTTTAGTATGGTCTTTATAACCATACTCTTGAATTTTTGCTACTTCGTATTCCATATTAGATTAACGTATCTCCTTCCTTATCGACTTTATTAACAAGTGCAATTGCTCCAATAATTAGAGCTAATATAACAACGCTTAATAAAGCACCCACATTATAATTCATATTTCTAAATAACATATCAATTACATTACCGATTAATACGATATTACCTTGGCCAAGGATTTCTGGAATTGCAAAACCTGACATACATGGTAAAAATACCATGATGGATCCTGTCACTATTCCTTTAAAAGATAATGGAAAAACTACTTTCCAAAATTTTTTAAAATCGGTTAATCCTAAGTCAAGTGCTGCTTCTTCTAAAGAATATTCAATTTTTTCTAATGCTGTATAGATGGATAATATCATAAATGGTAAATAAGTAGCAATAAGACCAATAATAATAGCAAGAGGAGTACCAGCTAGAGATGGTCCTAAAATATTTATCCCCATTTTATTTAATAAAGAAACGATTATATTATGTGGTTCCATTACTGATTTTAACGCATTTACTCTTAATAATATATTGCTCCACATTGGAAGAATTAATAAAGTTAAAATCAAAAATTTATTTTTAAAATGCGAACGGAAAATAGCGTAAGCAACAATATAACCAATAACAGCACAAATTAAAGTAGTAATTGATGAATATAGTAAACTATTTAAAAAAGCAATTAATGTAGAAGAATAACCAAATTGGGCGAAATTTACTAATGTTAATGATGCGGAAGAAAAATCAGTTCCTTCACAATCTAAAAAGGAAAGAACAACCATTATAATAGCGGGAACAATCGCTAGCAAAAAGAGCCATACTAGGTAAGGTATGCCTAGTTTCTTAAAATACCTACTCATCTTTGTTTACTCTCATTAATGAAACTTCGTATGGATCTACCTTTAAACCAATTATATCACCAGGTTTAACCTCTTCATACGAATGAATCACTATTTCTTGTTCCTTATAATAAGCGCAAATCTCGTAATGAACTCCTTTAAATATACAAGTTCTTACTTCCGCTTTTAAATTTGATTTTGAAGCATCAACGATATCAAAGTCTTCAGGACGAATGACGATATCGCATTCTTCACCATCTTCATAAACATAATTTACACAATTCATCTCTATATCATCAAATTTAATAGTATCTTTTTTTACATACACACCACGGAATATGTTTGATTCTCCAATAAAGTTAGCAATAAATCTATTCTTTGGCTCGTTATATATTTCTTTTGGTGTACCTAATTGTTGGATAACTCCACCTTGCATAACTACAATTCTATCACTCATCGTCATTGCTTCTTCTTGATCATGTGTAACAAAAATAAAGGTAATACCTAATTTTCTTTGCATTTCCTTTAATTCATATTGCATGTTTTGTCTTAACTTTAAATCAAGGGCAGATAAAGGTTCATCAAGTAGCAAAATTTTAGGTTTATTAACAATCGCACGAGCTATACCTACACGTTGTTGTTGACCTCCTGAAAGTTGATCGATATTTCTTTCTTCATAGCCTTTTAAATTTACTAATTCAAGTGCTTTTTTAGCGTCTTCATAAATTTTTTCTTTGATTACCTTATTCATCTCAAAGCGCGTAATCTTACCTTTCTTACCCGCTTTACGATTCCTTAGTACTTCTTCCTCAAGCTTTTCTTTTCCATATAAAGATACTTTTCTTTCATAGGATGAATTCTTAAGACCAAAAACAACATTTTCCAAAACATTTAAATGAGGAAATAACGCATACTTTTGAAACACTGTATTAATAGGTCGAGCATATGCAGGGATATCATTAATTATCTTATCATTTAAAATTATTCTTCCTTCATCAGGGGTTTCAAATCCACCTATCATTCTTAATGTGGTAGTCTTACCACATCCAGATGGACCAAGTAATGTGAGAAATTCATTCTCATAAATTTGTAAATTCAAGTGATTTACAATAACTTCATCATCGTAACTTTTTACAATATCTTGAAGTTCAATAATTACTTTTTTATTCACTTAGTATAAACCGGTCTAAGCTAATAATACCTTTCTAATTTTATTAACGAAAAAATAATAAATTTATTATATAAAAAATACAATTATTTTTTTAATTTTTTTTACATTTCTTATGTTAATTTTTTTCAAAGAGAAAATATCCTGTAATAAAAAAGTAAAAATTTCCATAAAATTAGGCAGTTTTTCAAAATAAACTTAAATTGCTTCTCCACAAAAAAAGAATGGTTTTTTTCAATTATTTCCATTCTTTTTTCATATATTATTTATTTATATTATTTGATTGACTTTGCCTTTTAACAAAAAGTTCATCATACCCTCTTGCTGAAGGTAAATTCCACTTAAAGATTGTTGCTAATGTTCTTAATATAATTATAGTTAATACTCCAAAAATGAGACTAATAAAATCATTGCATCCATTAAGTACCATAATCGCATATAATGTGCATCCTAATAAACAAGGAATCATATAGAAATGTTTCCTAAACACCATAGGAATTTCACCCACAAAAACATCGCGACACATACCACCACATACGCCAGTAATTACTCCTGAACAAATACATAATGTATATTTGCCTTGAAGCGTAATATTATCAACAACAATATTATTGGCAAATTGACATCCGGAGATACAAAACACTGAAACACCAATAGCATCAACTATATATATCCATTTATCGTGACGATGTTTATCAATGATGACTGCACTTTTTCTAAAGTAAGCAATGATAAACCAAATTGAAGCAATAATTATTGATAATAGAGCTAAAAACAAATATTCTAGATCATAGAAGATATGTGGTACACCTTGATTTAAAATAAGATCGCGAAGTAACCCGCCTCCAAAAATCTCAATAAGAGTTAAAACAATAACTCCAACATAATCAGCTTTTTTTCTAATCGCAGTTATTGCTCCAGAAGTTGCAAAAGAAATGCATCCTAATATCTCAACAATAAATATCACTATAGAAAGTGGTCCATCAAAGTGAATCATCACAAATCTCCTCTTTGTTAAGTAACAAATCTAACCAAGAAGATTATAGTAAAAGGCATTATTCTTTGCAAGAAAAAGAACCGACAAAAAATGATAAGTTTTTATCTACTTATTTCATATAAATTTAAGTATTATATTTATATTATTTATAGATAGAATCATTGGAACCATAAAATTTTTCAAGTCCAAAATTTGATCTCCAAAAATAAATATTTATTGCTATTAATATTGAAGAAATTGTGGTGACAATTCTTCCAAATTGATAATGATAATAATCATAAGTTGTGCCATTTCCAAGAGAAAAATAATTTACATATTCGTTAAAGAATATTAAAAAGAATATTGATACGCCAATATTAATATAGGAAAGTATATTTAAATACTTAAATAGCCTTTTGGCTTTAATGGGATTTTTCTTTATGTGCATAATATAGATCATAACAAGAGAAAAACCAAAAATTAATAAAAAGAATATAAAGGGAATAATGTGAGGAAATACATTTGGATAAACCTTAAATATGAATTTATTTTCTAATGTTTCTTCAAAGCCAGTAATGGATTCGTAATATATTTTTTCGTATTTACAAAAAAATGAAAAAACAAAAGAAATAATCGTTAAGAAAAGTGTTTCCCCTACAAATATTTTTGTATAATTCTTCTTTCTAAAATCTACATATTTCATTTATATCCCCCTTTTTAAAAAACGTCAAATAATACTAATATGCTAAATATATTAGCAAGGCAAATTAAAACATTTATGAATACCATTAGTATATGAAATATTTTTATTTTTCCTTTATATTCTTTTATATTTTTTAAACTAAAACATAAACTTATTATCATTAATACTATTTCAATAATAGTAAATATTCCTAATATGAATAAACCAATAATTAATAAAGGAATCAATCCAAGTCCTTCTAATCCTGTCTCAGTATTTCTTATTTGATCAAATTTATAAATAAATATACTTGATACTAACACTAAAACAAAATTTATTGTGGCAAATATTGAAACAGAAACGATATGATTACTTTTTTTATTTATGTCCTTAACTTCTTCCATAATGTCCTTTTCCTTTCTTAATTAAAATAGTTCATACTTTTCTTCTTACATTATACCATTTTTTATAAAAGTGCTACATAAATAATTAATCACATGTTTTTTTACTTAACATATAAATAATAAAGAGATGCTTATGAAAATAAAAAACTATCATTGCCAAACGGTCAATATCGATATTTGATTTACAATAGTAATTATACTATTTCAACCCCCAATCCGACGATTGGCTGTATTTCAATCCGACGATTGGCTGTATTTCAATCCGACGATTGGCTATATTTCAATCCGACGATTGGCTGCATTTCAATCCAATCTTTGACTCATATTATTCTTCATTTTAAATTATTATTCCATAGCGATTCTTTCTAATATTTCTTTTAACATAATGCTTTTTCCTTTCTTAATTTAAATAGTTCATACTTTTCTTCTTTCATTAGACCACTTTCTATAAAAGCGCTACATAAATTATTATTCACATGTTTTTTTACTTAACATATAAATAATAAAGAGGTGCTTATGAAAATAAAAAAACTATCATTATTACTTATTTTATCTTTACTTCCTTTTACTTCTTGTAACAAAAAAGAAAATAAATTAGTTCTTGCGGAAGTAACTCATTCCTTATTCTATGCTCCTTTATA
>JALFBO010000164.1 GCA_022772105.1 Erysipelotrichaceae bacterium
TTAATTTGAGGAGATTTAAATATCTTACTATTTTTTATTATTAGTAGTGAGCGATTTTGTATATAATTATTTTGTAGGGGGGACTATTATGAACTATGATGTCAAAATGAAGAATATGATTTTGGAATTGCTAAAGTTTAAGCAATATAAAAGAATGCATCTTGCCTTTAAAATTTTAGTGGCTATTTTAGAATTTCCGTTTATATTAATCCTATTGCTTAGCGTTGGATCTTTTTATCTAACTTATGCACTTTTTAGAGCGATTAGTGAACCGATTGACTATATTAATAATTTAATTAAAGAAGAGGGAAAAGAAGTAAAACACGCAAGCCAATTTATTATTTACTTCTTTGGCTTTCCAGTCGTATTAATTGGAACTATATTTACTTCTAGTCTAACATTTTTCATTTTCTTTGAATTTTTATTGTCTAGCATCTATGGAGAAGTAGTTTCTCTTCACGGATTTAAATTTCAACCATTTATCTCTAAAGCTGACGATGATTTTTCTCTTTCTATTTCAGAAGAAAAATTTCAATTGTGGAGACCTTTAACGTTTGTTATTATAGGTGGAATCTTTTTAATAATTCTAATCGTATTATTAGTTCTGTGTTATGTTGATTGGAGTGAATTCTACCATCTATTTGAGGTTTTCTTATTACTTTGCTTTATTTATATATTATTCTTTTTGCTTTACTCTTTACTTGGATTTAATCAAAAGCAAAGCGGAAATATTTCTTTAAAGAAAGAAGAAAAAGAAGTGGTCATTGAAAAAGAATAAGTCATAGATAATCAAGATTAATGAAAAAAGTAATATTATTTTATTTCATTTGTTAATATTATCTTCTTGCAGTTTTACCTCTCCCTGTAATGTTCTTTGTAAACAAAGCTTTAGTCAGTCCTATTAAGAAATATGCAAAAAAAGAAGAAATTAATCAAAAAGAGGATAAAAAAGAAGAAAAATAAAATTTATGATTAATCTTTATTAACGAAATAATGTTTTTTTCATATAAAACAATTCAGTTTACCTTTTATTATGATATAATAAACCCTGCGAGGTGAACTTAATGAAAGGTAAAATTAGCAAACAACAATGGAAGTATATTTTTAATATCAGCATCCTTGTTTTAGTTACCATAACTGCCTTTGCATTTATTCTCAAAGATAATCCAAAAGAAATTTTTAAAATGTTAAGCAGATGCGACATAAAATATTTATTTATTAGTATCGGCATAATGATTCTTGTATATTTAACTGAAGGTTTAATCTTAACTATTTTTGCTAGGTTATATAGAAGAGACTATCCATATTATAAGGGTGTATTAAATTGTCTTATTGGTGTTTTCTTTTCAGGTATTACTCCTTCCAATAGCGGAGGTCAATTTGCGCAAGCATACACCTTCTCAAAACAAAAAATAAAAGTTACTAATGCAGCGTCCATTTTATTCATGCATTTTATTGTTTATCAAATTGTACTAGTGGTTTTTGGCGCTTTTGTTATGATTTTTAAATTTGGAGAAATGAGAAAAATTACAACCGCGATCAATATCTTAGGAATCAATTTTGATATCATTTCTTTATCAGTAATCGGCTTCGTATGTAATTGCTTAGTAATCGTAGGTCTATTCTTCTTAGCTTTATCAGAATGGTTCCATAGAATCGTTATTAAATACGGAGTTTCTTTAGCGCATAAATTCCATATTATCAAAGATAAAGAAAAGAAGATTCTCGAAATTAATACTAAAGTAGAAACATTTAGAATTGAATTTAAAAGACTTGTTTCTAACTGGTGGGTATTACTATCTAGCGCATTCCTATTCTTAGTAAAAATGTGTTTAATCTCCTCTATCCCATATTTTATTGCTAAATCTATGCATGTTCAGTTTGCTTATGATAGTTCTTTATTAAATATGATTAATACCATTGCTATGACCCAATTTACAACTACAATCACAGGAATGGTACCAATTCCTGGTGCTTCAGGCGCCTCAGAACTTGTATTCCAATTAATGTTTGCTAAATTTTTCGTTGATTGTCCTCAATCAACTATAAGTGCAATTATCATTATATGGAGAGGTGTTACATTCTATTTAGGTCTTATTCTTGGTTGTATCACATTCTTTGCATATCATGAAAAACCTTCTTCTTCAGAAGCATTCAAAGGAGATCCAAGAAGAACTTTACTCGAATTACAAGTTATTAATGTTGGCAATGAAAAAACAAAAACAATTGAACTTGCTGCTCTTAGTACTCCATCAAGTAAAATGGAGCCTGAATTATTGACAGTAGAAGAAATCGAAAAGCACTTTGAGGAAGTTAGAAGGGATCTTGAAAATATCCTAGAAAGAAATGATAAAGCAGTGAACAAAGAAAACAGAAAGAAAAAGAGAGCTTCCTCTTCTACTAGTAAAAAGAATAAACAAAACAATAAAACTACAGTTGTTAATATAATCCAAGATAAAGATCAAGAAGAAAAAGTTGAATCATCTACATCTAAAAATGAAGAGACAACTATAGATAAAAGTGAGGAATAGTTATGAAAGTAGCTTTATTTTCGGATACATTCCCACCAGAGATTAATGGTGTAGCCACTGCAACAAACACATTATTTCAAGCATTAAAAGCGCAAGGTCATACTGTATATGTTGTGACCACGAATCCCTATTCCAATCAAACAACATTTCAAAACAATGTATTAAGAGTACCTGGAATTACTTTAAAGAGAATATATAACTATAAACTAGCTGGTTTTATTAACCTAAAAGCAAGAAAAGTTATTAAAAAAATGAACCTAGATTTGATTCATGTACAAACAGAAGCTGGAATAGGTATTATGGGACGTCTCATCGCTTCCAAGTATCATATTCCCCTAGTTTATACATATCACACTATGTACTATGACTACACATATTATGTAACTAAAGGAGCTTTTGATCAAACTGCAAAATCTCTTGTTAAAAAGTTTTCCAAAATCATGTGTGACACATCAGCTGAATTCACTACTCCTTCTTACAAAACAAAAGATAGTTTAAGAAGTTATGGCGTTAATAAATATATTAATGTCGTTCCAAATGGTATCGATTTATCAAGATTTGAAGAAGATAGAATTGATAAAAACTTTATCGCGGATTTTAAAAAGAAATACAATTTAGAGAATAAATATATTCTTCTTTCTTTAGGAAGAGTCGCAAAAGAAAAATCTATTGATGTTATTATTAATGGATATAGCGAATATTTAAAAACAAATCCTTCTCTTGATACTGTCTTGTTGATCGTAGGAGATGGACCATGTAGAGAAGAACTTGAACAACAATGTAAAAATCTAAATATCGAAAAAAATTGCATCTTTGTTGGTAAAGTTCCTTATGAACAAGTCCCTTTCTTCTATTATATGGCGGACCTGTATCTTGCCGCTTCAGTCACAGAAACGCAAGGATTAACATTCATTGAGTCTATAGCTTCAAAAACACTTGTTTTATGTAGATTCGATGAAAATTTACAAGAGGTAATAGAAGATGGCAAAACCGGTTTCTTCTTTAAAGACAATAAGACATTTGTAGAAAAGCTATTATTTATTATGAATATGAAAGAAGAAGATCGAAAAAAGATTATTGAATATGCTTACGAAAGAAACAAGCGTTATTCAATGGAAACATTTGCTAGTCGAATGGAAGAGGTATATAACCGTGCACTTAAAAAATTCTGGTAAAAAAATTATAGAATTAAAATTTAAGAAAAACGGGATAGAAATATGCTTTGATGATGAAACAAAAATGAGAGTTAGCAGTGACGTCTTTTCTTCATTTTATCTTTACGAAAGTAAACAATTAAGTTTAGAAGAAATTAAAGAAATTGAAAGAGCTGTTTCTTTATCAGATGCAAAAAAATATGCTTTAAAAATTTTAAGTGAAAAAGTTTATACAGAAAAGCAAATCTATGACAAATTAAAGAAAAGAAAATATAGTGATATAGTAATAAAAAATATTATTGTTTATTTAAAAGAAAATAAATTAATAGATGATTGTTCCTACATTAAAGAAATTATATTTTCTTATAACAATAAAAACTATGGAAAAAATAGAATTCTTGATGAATTGATGAAAGACGGTATTTCTAAGGAGAATCTTTCTTTATTAGAATTTGATGAAGAAAAAGAAGAAGAAAAAGCGATGGCCGCTTTAGATAAATTCGTTAAGAAACAATCGAATAAAAGTCTCAATAAATTGAAGCAAGACGCTTATGCGCATCTTATGTATAAAGGTTTTGAAAATGAAATAGCTTCTTGTGCGATTGAGAAGTATTCTTTTGATTACGATCAAGATTATGAGAAAGAGATATTGAGACAACAGATTAATAAATATATTCTCTCGCATCATTTAAATGAAAAACAATTTTCAGACAAACAAAGAATAATTTCCTACTTTGTCAGAAAAGGTTTTTCTTATAATATGATTATTAGTCTATTAGGAGGTAAAGAAAATGGATAACTATGTAGAAACATTAAAAGAAGGTCAAAAAATTGATATGAACCTTCTAATAACCAATTCAGTTAAAGGGGTATCGAATGCTGGCTCTCCTTATTTAAGCATCACTTTCCAAGATAAAACAGGTTCTATCGATGGAAAGAAATGGGATGCTAACGAATTAGATGCAGTGGTTGCTGAAAGCGGAAAAGTAGTTCGAGTTGTCGCTGATGTTATTGAATACCGTGGTGTTCATCAACTTAAAGTATTACAAATTAGTGAAGTCGACCAAACACAAGTTGACTTTGTTCGTTTCTGCATTGCTTGCCCTGTACCTCAAGAAACATTACTACAAAAACTTCATAATTATATAAATGGTATTAAAAACGAAGATTGTAAGACCATCTTAAATCATATTTTAAATAAATATTACGATCGATTTATTGTTTATCCAGCAGCAAGTAAGAATCACCATTGCTGTCTATCTGGTCTACTATATCACACCATCTCAATGGCGGATATAGCTATGATGATTAGTTCTTATTACCAAACAATTGATAAAGATGTTTTGCTTACCGGTGTTATTCTCCACGATGTTGGCAAAGTAATGGAATTATCAGGACCTATCGCTACAAAATATACTCTTGAAGGAAGATTGCTTGGTCACATTTCCATAATGGTTGGAGAAATAAGAATTGCCGCAAAAGAAGAAAATATTAGTGGAGAAATCCCTCTTCTTCTTGAACATATGATATTATCTCACCATGGCAACAAAGACTTTGGTTCTCCTATCTTACCATTGACTCGCGAAGCTGTAGTCTTACATTTTGTTGACGATTTAGATTCAAAAATGAATATTCTTGATAAAGCATACGATGATGTAGAAGAAGGAGAATTTACTCAACGTATTATCGCTCTTGATGGAAGAGCTTTCTATAAGCCTAAGAAAAACTCATTTTAATAAATTTAAGCACGAAAAAAATCACTTTTCCAAGTGACTTCTATCGTGTTTTTTTTATAGTTTCTTAATAATTTCATCAGCGATAGCTGGAAGAGATAAATGATCAATCTTATTAGATAAGAACTCTAATCTTAAGCAATCTTCTCCGCTATAACGTGGGATGACATGGACATGAAAATGCATCACTGTTTGTCCTGCCACTTCATTGGTATTAATCAATACGTTAACCCCGTTAGCACCTAAAGAAGCAACTTGAGCTTGGGCAATATGTTGAGCGACCCCCATCACTTTCGCTAATAAATCTTTAGGACAATATAGCATATTTTGAAAATGTTCTTTTGGAATCACTAGAGTATGTCCTTTTGTTGTTTGTGAAATATCTAAAAAAGCCAAAACTTCATCATCTTCATATACTTTATAACAAGGTATTTCACCTCTTACAATCTTACAAAAAATACAATCTTCCATTTTTTATACCTAGTACTATATAATCACCCTATATATAGCATTCTCTCCTTTCATTGTTTGAGTTTGTTTATGTGGGTGATATTGAATGAGACCAAATCGATTTGGTATCATTCAATTGAAGAAGTTGCAGACCATAACATTATACCAACAGCAGATTCATCTGACTGGTCCAAGGAGTCCATGGCTGCGACTTTCACTTTATATGGTTATTAGTTAGTTACAGATTGTTGATCGTGATAATACTGGTTGTTTACTAGGACACATGGTGAAGGTTTCGCAGGAGCTGCATTTATTCTTCAGAAAGGAATTATTTATGATTTATGTAGGAATTGATGTTGCCTCTGAAAAACATGATGTTTGTATCATGTCTGAAGAAGGCAAAATCTTTGGAAAGAAATTCCAAATCAAAAATACTATGGATGAATATAAAAAACTCCTTAGCAAAATTAATGAAGCCAAGAAGTTCTTTAAAGATTCAAATGTACGTATAGGCATAGAATCTACTGGGGTTTATTCATCAACAATTCTTAATTACCTCTCAAGTTTCGAGCAAACAGAAGTAATATTCATTAACCCAATTTTGACCAATATGTTTCAACTTTCTCAATCAGTGCATTATGCGAAAACAGATGCGATTGATGCTGAAGGCATTTGTAATTATCTTCAAGATAAGCAAAAGAAACTACTAACCTATACACCACCATCTTACCAAAGTTTACAATTAAAGTCATTATATCGTGAGATGATTAAACTAAATAAATTAATAACTCAAGAGAAAAATCGCCTCACAGGGCTTATTCACATTGTATTCCCTGAATTCCTTAAGATATTTCCTAAAATCAACGGGAAAGGCGTTTATTCTCTTTTAAATGAATATCCTCTTCCTTCTTCTTATAAAGGAAAACATTTAGATACAGTTTATGAATTCGCATATAACCATTTTAAAGGGCACATCGATAAGTCTAAGATAGAACAACTTTTTTCTTATGCTAAAAATAGCATTGGCATTTTTAACAGTTCTGACAGAATCTTGATTAAGCAATCATCATCTTTAATTACAATATACGAAGAACAGAAGAAAGAACTCATTGATGAAATGGTTAAGATAATAAAAGAACATTATCCTAAGATATTATCTATTCCTGGTGTTGGAGCAAATACAGCTGCTGGAATAATTGGAGAAGTTGGTCAGATCTCTAATTTCCATAATGCAGATTCTTTACTTGCATATGCTGGATTAAATCCATTAGTTTATCAATCAGGTAAATACGAAGCTAAACACACTCGTATTTCTAAGAAAGGATCATCTTATCTTAGAAACGCATTAACAATGGCAGCTCGAGCTATTATTAATAATGATGAAGTGTTTAAACAATACTATTTAAAAAAACGTGAAGAAGGAAAATCTTACTCTACGGCAATATGCCACGTTAGAAAAAAACTTGTTCGTGTTATTCATTCAATATTAAAAAACGATACTGAATATAAATCTTTAAGTAACTAATTACCATATAAAGTTTTCAAAGATCAATGACTATTGAAAAATCTCTCTTGCAATAG
>JALFBO010000139.1 GCA_022772105.1 Erysipelotrichaceae bacterium
TACATCATTTTCTTCTATTATATTGTTTTCTCTTTCTGAAACAGTATTCACATTTATGAATTTACCATGAATATTGTTATAAGCATTCATCCAATCTCTTAATGTTTCTCTATTTAATCCGTTCTCTTTTGCAAAAGTTGCGACTGGCATTCCAGATAGTTTACATTTCCTACACCATTCGTATCTCTCTTGATCTGTATAAAATCTTCTTTTTTCAATTTTTATTTCCATTTAAAAATCGCCTCCTATTTCTAGGATAGCGATTTGATCCATTTTTTATAGGGTGTTATTTTTTGACGTATACAAAAAACCTTTAAAAGAAATATTATTAAAATTCACATTCAATCAGCTCCTTATTTAAAATTATATCAAATAAACACCAAAAAAATAAAGTGTTGCAACACCCCTCTCAAAAAAATGCATCACCCTGTAAGGCTTCAATGCAAGTTCCGCACGAGCTAATGTACAAAAAGGTAAGCGTCAAAATATTACAGGTTCGAACAGTTTTGTCGATTCTGGAGATTTTTGACGCTTACTCAAAAAGTGCAAAAAAGCATGAAAAAAACGCAATGTTTTGGTATTGCGTCTATTCTCTAGAAATGGTGCCCGGAACCGGAATCGAACCGGTATGAGTGTTACCTCGCAAGATTTTAAGTCTTGTGCGTCTACCTATTCCGCCACCCGGGCAGATGGTGACTCACTGGAGATTCGAACTCCAGACCCCTTGATTAAAAGTCAAGTGCTCTACCGTCTGAGCTAGTGAGTCATAATTATTGGCTGGGGTAGCTGGAATCGAACCAGCGAATGTTAGAGTCAAAGTCTAATGCCTTACCGCTTGGCTATACCCCAAGGAATGGTGGGCGAAGGTGGATTTGAACCATCGAACCCGTAGGAACTGATTTACAGTCAGCCGCGTTTGGCCACTTCGCTATTCGCCCACAATGGTGGAAGTTATAGGGCTCGAACCTACGACATCCACCTTGTAAGGGTGGCGCTCTCCCAGCTGAGCTAAACTTCCATCAGGCGTGTCGTTTCTTAACACGCCTTATTAATATAACAACTTATTTTTACGTTGTCAATTGAAATTAAAAAATATTTTTATTTTCTTTAATTTTCTATCTATTTTTACTTTGTATATCCAGGTTTTCCAAGAAGCGTAAACATTCTCTTTTTGTAAATTTCTACGCCTGGTTGATTAAATGGATTAACATCAATTAAATATGCACTCATTGCTACTGCTTTCATAAAGAAGAAGAATAAGTAGCCAAGATTATATGCATCTAATTTTGGTATAGAAATAACAATATTTGGGACTTCTCCATCAACTACGTGAGCCGCTAAAGTGCCTTCAAATGCTTTTTTGTTAACGTATGATACATTTTTACCAGCTAAGAAGTTTAATCCATCTAAATTGTCTTTATCAGCATTAATTGTTACATCTAAATTTGGTTCTTCAACAACAATATTAGTTTCAAATAATAATTTTGTTCCTTCTTGAATAAATTGTCCCATAGAGTGTAAATCTGTAGAGAAAGTACAAGCTGTTGGGAATAAACCTTTGCCATCTTTTCCTTCTGATTCCCCAAATAATTGTTTTAACCATTCACCAATTTGTGTCATTTGAGGTTCATAAGTAACAAACATTTCGACTTCTTTATCATTATTATATAAATAATGTCTTGTTACTGCATATTTATAACATGGGTTAGTAAGAACATCGTCGTTATCATACTCAGCCATTGCATCAGCAGCACCCTTCATTAATGCGTCAATATCTCCACCAGCAACAGCGATTGGAAGAAGACCTACAGCAGTTAAAACTGAGAAACGTCCACCAATATCATCAGGAATCACAAAAGTTTTATATCCCATTGTATTAGCTTCAGTTTTTAAAGCACCACGTGCTTTATCGGTTGTAGCATAAATTGCTTTAGAAGCTCTTTCAACTCCAACTTTTGAAATCAATAATTCCTTTAATAATCTAAAAGCTACAGAAGTTTCTGTTGTTGTACCAGATTTTGAAATAACATTGATTGCAAAGTTCTTATCTTTTAAATAATCTAAAACTTGTGCAATATAATTAGAAGAAAGTGTATTGCCAATGAAAATAATTTGTACCTTATTTTTTGGGAATAAACCATTTAAAGCTTCTATTGCACATCTAGCTCCTAAATAAGAGCCTCCAATACCAGCAACAACAAGAACTTCATAATTATCTTGAATCTCTTTCGCAGCCTCTTTGATACGTTCGAATTCTTCTTTATCATAATCCTTTGGCCATGAAGTCCATCCTAAGAAATCATTTCCTGCGCCAGTTTTTCCTTTGATTTTTGCATCGATTGCTTTGACATCGTTAATGTATGCATCAAATGGAATGTTGATGACTGTGTTTTTTAAATCTACTTTTAGCATATTATTTAACCTCATTATTAATTTTCATTGTCTCTTCTTCTATCCACTCCTCTAGTTTATCTTGAAGAGGAGTGAAGTCTTGTTGATCTAAAGGAATTTTATAACGTTTTTTTGCGTTGTAAGGTGATTTTAATTGGCGAACATTTTGCCTAGATCTTGTTCCTACTTGTTTAATAGATAAGCGATATAATTGTTTATCTTCAAGAATATCAATAATCTTAACCTTAATCTTTTGTCCAACGTTAACATGATCATGAATATTCTTTACAAAGTAAGAAGAAATTTCTGAAATATGAACAAGGCCTTGTTCACCATTTTCTAATCTCATGAAAGCACCATATGGTTGAATGCCGCTTACTTCACCAAGAACAATATCGTTAATTTTATGTTCCATAGATTAACTTCCTTCCTAGAATTGACAATTCTTTAACAATTATAAAATAGTTAGAATAATTAATTAATAAAAATAAGTAAAAAAATGAAAAAAGTATAATCTAAATTTGCAAAAGTAAAAATGAAAGCGTTTTATTGAAATAATAGTTTTATTACTTTATTATAGATATACGAGGTGAGGGATAATATGGGTGATCTTGAATTAGCTCTTATAATTATAGCGTGCATTCTTGGTTCATGGTTAATATTCATCATTATAGGCTACGTTATGATAATCATATGTAATAAGAGAATAAAAAATAAAAGTCGTACCATTAATATTTTAACCGCTCAAAAATTAGATTGCATCTCTGCTTTATGCAATATGATTGTTGATAACAAAGGAGATGTTCCAGATTATATAGAAGATACCCTATCTTCTTTTTCCAAAGATGGACTTAAAAAAATAGACACTAAAGAAAGAGCCAATATCAAAGATTTTTTAACCAAAACGATGAATGAGTTATATGACATTTATGAAAATTTGCAAGTTTTAGAAAGAAGATCATTTGATAACTTAAAGGCTTCAGTAGACGAAATTGATACTTTATATAGAAAACAAGTAATCTTATATAATACTGATGTTGATGCTTATAATTATTGGATAAGATTTATTCCTGTTCGTCTATTTAACAAAATTTTTAAAGTAAAAAAGAAAGAAAAGATAATTTAATTTTTTCTTGCTTTTTCTTTATTTGTAAAGTACAATTATTTCGCTTTTAGCAATGCGGCCTTGGCGGAATTGGTAGACGCGTACGTTTGAGGGGCGTATGGTAATGCCGTGTGAGTTCAAGTCTCATAGGCCGCACCATTAAAGTAGAATAGGTCTCATACTTTGTATGAGGTTTTTTTATATTTAGAATAGATGCGAACTCAGGTAATAAAGTTATTCTGGGCTCTTTTTTCATTGTAACATATATTTCAAATCATATTAATTGGAAGATTGAAATTGACAGAAAGAGAATCGAAACACCTAAAATTCCTATTAAGGCAATAAGAGAAATGGTTGTAAATGCATTTGCTCATGCTTATTACGAAAATTACCCAGAAATTGATATAGATATCCATCCTGGTCTAATTTCAATATTCAACCCGGGATCTTTTCCAATTGATTTAA
>JALFBO010000190.1 GCA_022772105.1 Erysipelotrichaceae bacterium
GCTTTAAATCCTTCAATCTTATTAATCTCATTAAAAGCATATTTAGTAAGATTTATTGCTCGTATTAAACTTTCTTGACCATTTAACGCCATATATTTTCTGGCCGCATCTAAAGAAGCAATTAATAATGTGGAAGGAGAAGTAGTATTAATCAAAGCAAAGGCTTTTGATATTTCATAATGAGAGATTCTATTCCCTTTCCTTAACAAAACGCTAGATTGAGTTAATGATCCACCTGTCTTATGAAAAGATACTGCAGATAAATCACATCCCGCCTCCATAGCGCTCATTGGTCCATATTCATTAAAGCCAAAATGACAACCATGAGCTTCATCAGCAAGAACTAAAATATCTCTTTCATGCGCATAATCTACTAATTCCTTTAAATTAAGTGTGGCACCAAAATAGGTAGGATTAATCACAAAAATAGCTCTAGCATCAGGGTTATCATCAATTGCTTTCTTATAATCTTCAATAAGAGGCTGATTAGCAATTTCTAAATTATAATCATATTCTGGAGTAATAAATATAGGAGTGGCTCCAGAAAGAACTAATCCATTGATACATGATTTATGGCAATTACGAGGAACAATTATCTTTTGATGAGCTGAACATGTTGCTAAAATCATCGCCATAATTCCCGCGGAAGTACCATTTATCAAAAAGAATGATTCATCAGCCTTAAAAGCTTTTGCCATCAATTCTTGTGCTTTACATATTACACCATGAGGATGATTTAAATTATCTAAGCCTCTTGGAGCATTTACATCACATTTATATGTCATTTCACCGACAAAATCTTTAAAATCATTAGGAACATTTCCCATGTGATGACCAGGGACATCAAAAGGTGACACGTTTTCACTAACGTACTTTTTAAGTGCGTCTAAGTAAGGTGTTTCTTCTTGTTCATTTCTAATTTTATTTTCCATCTATAACTCCTATGGAAATATTTACTCGTACTTCTACGTCTAGATACTTCTAAATACAAGTGTATTATATTAAAAAACATATAGTATTACTATATTTTTTTTATAAAGATAAATCATATAAAAAAGAATCACTAAATGCATGAACAATTAATGATTCTTCCAAAATTTTATTTTCCAGATATAGCTAGTGATTTAACATAAACTGAAGGACATTTAACTCCGCCTAATGAAATCTCACTATCATTACCTAAGGCAATAATTTGATTGAACATATCAAATAAATTACCACCGATTGTAATAAGTCTAACTGCAGAAGTTAACTTTCCTCCTTCAATCATTCTACCAGATGCTTGCAAAGAGAAGTTACCAGAAATTGGATTGATACCAGCGTGTAATCCTTGAACATCATTGATTAATATTCCTTCTTTTACTTGTGCGTAAAGTTCTTCAGCACTCTTTTTACCATCCTTTACTTCAAGTAAAGTAGTAGAAATATCAACCGCTCCAAGAGGGCTTCCTTTAAAGCCGTTACCTGTAGTTTGTGTACCAGCCTTTTTAGCGTATTCTAAATTGTAAATGAAAGTTTTTAATATGCCTTTTTCAACAATTGATTTCTTATATGTAGCTACACCTTCATCATCAAAGCTTCTAAAGTAAGCAAGATTATCTTTATAATGAGGATTCTCAATTAAAGTAAACTTATTAGATGCAACTGGTTGATTTAGTTTATCTTTAAACATGCTTCTTCCTTCAACGACATTTTGTCCATTGATGGAATTCATAAAGATATTTACTAAAGAAGCAAAGACATTTGGAGCAAGCACTGTCTTATATTTCTTAGATTTAGCTTGTTCACCATTTAATTTATCAGTTGCCGTCTTTACCGCTTTAGCGCATACTTTATCAACATCAATACGAGCAAAATCATCGACAATATCAAAGGCAAACGCCGTTTGAACATCATCATTTTCTTTAGCAACAACACTAGCAAAGAAGACACCTTCAGCGTTATTAATTTTAAGTTTTAATCCCTTAGAATTAATAATTAATCTTTCTGACAATTCTTCTTCATAGGAAACGCCTTCAACTTCTGCGATACGAGGATCTAATTTAAACAATTTTTCTTCTGCATCTAAACATAATTTAATTTTTTCAGAAGCAGGAGTGTTTTTAAATGAATCACTAGCTCGAGGCGCACGAACATATTTTGGTGATCCTTCAAAAATAAACACTTCTTTTTTATCTTCGATATTAGATGCATTCTTTACAATTAGATCTAACACAGATTCTATATTTTGAAGATCTTCAGTAAATGCCGTTCCCATTTTACCATTAACAATACCACGAGCAGATAAAACTTCATCATTAGCAACAGAATATCTTTCTACCTTCTTATGAAATACTTCAATAGACAATTTTTTCTTAGATGAAATATATAATTCTAAATCAGAAATGCCTTTTTCCTTTGCAAGAACGAATAATTTTTTGTAATTCATTATTTGCTACCTCCTGTACCACCAACTGTCATACGTGAAACTCTAATTGTAGGTTGACCTACATCGGCTGGAATTGAGCCTGATGAAGCTCCACACATGCCTTGTTCTCTACGTAAATTAGAAGCTATCATATCGATATTGAATAACACAGAAGCGCCATTACCAATCAAAGTAGCTCCTCTTACTGGTTTAGTAATTTTTCCATCTTCAATTAAATAACCTTCATTAACTGCGAAATTGAAATCACCAGTAGTAGGATTTACTGAGCCTCCTCCTAAGGATGCAGCGTAAAGACCGTATTTTGTACTTGCAATAATTTCTTCTTTTGTTGATGTTCCATTACCAATAAAAGTATTAGACATACGAGAAGTAGGTTCAAATTTATATGATTCTCTTCTACAAGCACCATTTCCTTTTTCACCCATTGCTCTTCCGTTAAAATTATCAACTAAATAAGAAGTTAAAACACCATTTTTAATCAATTGATTGCATTGAGTTTTGTTACCTTCATCATCAAAATTAGAAGAGCCCCATGCTCCATCAATTGTTCCATCATCATAAGCATTTAAAATATCTGAACCGACTTTTGTTCCCTTTTTACCAGAGAATACTGATAAGTTTTTAGATACTGAAGATGCTTCAAGTCCATGGCCACATGCTTCGTGGAAAATAACTCCCCCAAAGCCATTGTCAATTACTACTGTCATTTCTCCAGAAGGACAATCTTGTGCATCAAGCATTACTAAAGCAGTCTTTGCTTCTTTAACCGCTAGAGCCTTAACATCGATATCATCGGTAAAGAAATCAAATCCTTTTTGAGCCCCTGGTCCGACCGAATTAACTTGCATTTTTTGTCCATCAGAAGCGATGCAAGAAATATATGCTCTTCCTCTTAGACGTCTATCTTTACAGATTTTGCCATCAGTATTATAAATTTCTACATGTTGATCGGTTATAAGATATCTAATATCGACTTTTACAATCTTTTCATCTACTTCTTTCGCTGCTTTATACGCCTCTTTTAGTAGATCTAATTGTTTATTGATATCCACAGATGAATATTCAACTTTTGGATTATTTAATCCTTGTCCTTTTTGAACTTTAAGTGGTTGTACTTCGTGTTCTTTTTCTCCTTCAAAGCTATCTTTTAATGAAGA
>JALFBO010000149.1 GCA_022772105.1 Erysipelotrichaceae bacterium
CTTGCCATTGTTGTATGTGGAAATGAAGAAAGAATGTTAGAAGGAGAAGCTTCTTCTTATTGGATACAAGATTGTTCTTCTGCAACTGAAAATATTCTTTTATGCGCTACATCGTTAGGACTTGGAAGTTTATGGTGTGGAGTTTATCCTCAACAAATGAAGATAGAGAAAGTAAGAGAAATATTAGAGTTACCTAATCATATAATCCCATTAAATATCATCTATATTGGTTATAGTGATATGGATAGTGAAGCACGTAGCCAATATGAAGAAAATTATGTGCACCATATAAAATAAAGAAAATATCTATTAATAAATACAAATTATGGTAAAATATAAAGGAAATAAGGAGAAAATAAAAAAATATGGAAAAAGTTAGAATTCAAGATGATTTATATACATATGTAAACCAAGAATGGATGGAGCAAGCAATCATTCCAGAAGATCGTCCTACAGTTGGTGGTTTTGCTGATTTAGATAAAGACGTGGAAAAATTAATGATTGGCGAATTTAATTCTTTATCAGAAAGTAAAGAATATCCTTCTGCATATTTAGAAAGAGCATGTACACTATATAGCATTGCTAAGAATACAAAGAAACGTAATAAAGAAGGTATTAAGCCAGTTTTAAAGACTCTTGCACGTATTGAAAAGATTAAAGATATAAAATATTTCAATAGAGTTGCCTCTGATTTAGTACTTGAAAACATCCCTCTTCCATTTAAAGTAATGGTAGAAGTAGACATGAAAGATACATCTAAACATTGTGTATTTATTCAAGGACCAAGCGTCATCCTTCCTGATGTTACTTATTATAAAGAAGAAATGGCTCAACAAAAGAATGCTATCTTAGGTATGTGGTCTTCTATGGCTAAACAAATTCTTGCTAAAACTAAATTAAGTGAAGAAGACCAAAATAAATATATTGAAGATACTCTTGCTTTTGATGCTCTACTTGCTACTTTAGTTAAGAGCAATGAAGAATGGTCAGAATACGCAAAGATGTATAACCCTTTCAAAACAAGCAAAGTTAATTCATTATTAAAACCTATCAAATTTAAGAAATTACTAGAAAAATTATTTGGTCAAATTCCAGAAGTAGTTATCGTAGCTGAACCTCGTTACTTTAAGGAATTTAACAAAGTATTTAATGAAGAAACATTCGTTTTATATAAACACTGGGCATACGTGATGAAACTAATTTCTTCTTGTTCTTATTTGAGCGAAGAATTAAGAGATATAGGTGGATCTTATATGCGTGCACTTTCTGGAGTTGCTGCAATGCCAAATGTAGAAAAATTTGCCTACAACCTTGCTTCCTCTATTTATTCTGAACCAATAGGATTATATTATGGGGAAAAATATTTTGGTGAAGAAGCTAAAAAAGATGTCATCGAGATGGTACATGAAATCATTGATACATACAAAGAAAGAGTGAAGAATAATGATTTCTTAATGGAAGCTACTAAAGAGAAAGCTATATTAAAATTAGAGAAAATAGAAGTTAAGATGGGCTATCCTGATAAAGTTGATCCTTTCTTTGATGAATTAGTTTTCGATGAATCTGATTCGTTATTTAACATTGTTTCTTCTTTATCAAAAATAGAAAAGAAACATAATTTCGATGAATTAAATAAAGAGGTAAGACGTGATAAATGGGTTATGCCAGGACACATGGTAAATGCTTGTTATAATCCTTTCTCTAACGATATTACTTTCCCTGCCGCTATATTACAAGCTCCATTCTATTCCATTAAACAAACACGTAGCCAAAATCTAGGCGGTATCGGAGCGGTTATAGGACATGAAATTTCTCATGCGTTTGATAATAATGGCGCTAAATTCGATGAAAATGGTAATTTAAATAACTGGTGGACAAAAGAGGATAATAAGAAATTTATTGCTAAAACTAAAGCGATGATTAAACAATTCGATGGTATTGAATTACCTTGGGGTAAAGTTAATGGTTCATTTATTGTAAGTGAAAATATTGCTGACAATGGTGGTATGGCTGTTACTTTAGATATTATGAAGAGAATGGAAAATGCATCATATGAAGAATATTTTGTCAACTGGGCCAAAGTATGGTGTATGAAAGCAAAAGAAGAATATTTAAAACTTCTACTTGCAGTCGATGTTCATGGACCTAATGTCTTACGTGCTAATATGCCTCCAAGAAATTTTGAAGAATGGTATAAAACATTTAATGTAACCGCGAAAGATAAAATGTTCATAGCTCCAAATAAACGTGTAGTAATTTGGTAATATAAAGTAAAAAGTGATTGAAGTCATATACAAGATGACAAAAATCACTTTTTTTGTTTAGAATAATTTTCAATTAGAAGATATTTGATATATCATTGAAAAGAGGTGATGGAGAGGATGAAAAATATATTTGCTCACTTTAAAAATTACCGTTTTACATCTTTATTAGCTCCTACATTCAAATTATTAGAAGCTTTGATTGATTTATTTGTTCCTTTAGTGGTTTCTTCATTAATCGATAAAGGAATTAGTGCTTCCGATGTAAATTATATTATCAAAATGGTTATTGTTATGATAGCATTAGCTATTCTTGGTTTAATCTTTTCTTTACTAGGACAATTTTTCGCTGCGAAAAGTGCAGTTGGTGTTACATCATCATTAAAGGTGGATTTATTTTCTAAAGTACAAAGATTATCTTTTAATGAAATCGATAAAATTGGTCCTTCTTCTTTAGTGACAAGAATGACTTCTGATATGAATCAAATCCAAACAGGGATCAATATGTTTTTAAGATTATTACTACGCTCTCCTTTTATTGTATTCGGTGCAGCAATTATGGCTTTTTCTATCGCTTTTTATCCTTCCTTGATTTTTGTGGGCGCTATATTGGTTCTAGGTTCTATCGTATCCTTAATAACGATAAAAACTCTTCCTGGGTATAAAAAGGCGCAAGAACAACTAGATGTAGTATTAAATTCAACAAAAGAGAATTTGACTGGTGTAAGAGTAATAAGAGCTTTTGGAAACGAAGATAGTGAAACAAAAGCCTATAATAGATACACAAGTGAATTAAAGAAACAACAAATTCACATCAATAATATTTCTTCTTTATTAAATCCTGTGACTTATTGCTTAATCAATATAGCAATATGTGGATTAATTTATATAAGTGGTATGGAAGTTAATGTAGGATCATTAACTCAAGGACAAGTAATAGCTTTATATAATTATATGTC
>JALFBO010000024.1 GCA_022772105.1 Erysipelotrichaceae bacterium
AAACTGTTAAATAATTTTTAATTGTTTTTAAAATCAAGTATGAATAGATTAAAATATTTTCATTTACTTTTAATACACTTTGTGCTGCGCATACAAGCCCTAATATATTACCAAATCTCTTAAATTATTTTGCTTGTTCATCACCATAATCTACAAACTTTTTATTAATAAATCTACCGATTGGATAGAAGCGGAAATCTTTACCATAACGAGGTTCTGTTAAAATGGTTAAATAATAACCAAAACGACGGTTGATAGGGATTAAATCATTGAAAAACTTAACTTGTGTTTTTAAAGATAATAATGTTAATCCAGTAAAGATAATAAACGATACAAAAATAATAATTAACACAATATAGTCAAAAGTAAGAATGACCGTCATTAAACCAAATAATGTGATAATTCCTTGTAATAAGGAAGCAAGTGAAGAGATAAATCCAAATATACATCCTTGATTTTCAATAGCTTGTTTAGCTCTTTCTGTTAATTCTAGATAATATGGATCTTCAATAGCTTGAAATTCTACACGTGTTAATATATAACATAGTTCTTCATTGACACGATTATTCATCACCTGTGTTTCTATTTCAATACGGGATGATAATAACTTGCAAAGAAAATAGAATAATACATTAATTAAAGCAATGGCTCCTCCTATATATAAAGAAGAAGTATAATCTCCTTTTTCACACGAAGCGATGATAAGTGATAAGGAATAAGAATTAAATACTGTTAATAAAGCATTGATAATACAATTTAGTAATACGAGAAAATAATATTTCTTATCAGCTTTAAAGGAGAACTTAATAAATTTCATAACTGGATGTTTTACTTTATTCATTGTCTTCTCCTCCTTCTTTGTAGTATTTACCTTGGGTCATAAACATGGAATAATATATTCCTTTCTTGGCCATTAGTTCTTCATGATTCCCATATTCTTCCAAGCCATTTTTCGTAAATAAAGCGATTTTATCGCAAAATTTCGTGGATGACAGACGATGAGAAATATAGATTGCTGTTTTGCTTTGAACTAGATCATCAAATGACTTATAGATAGAAGCTTCCGCTAGTGCATCTAATGCAGCAGTTGGTTCATCAAGAATCACCATATTGGCATCTTTATATAAAGCTCTAGCTATAGCTATTTTTTGATTTTGTCCACCTGAAAGTTCCACACCTTCATCATCTAAAATCTTTAGCATTTGCGTATCGTATTTATTAGGTAAAGATTCTATCTTTTCTTTTAATCCCACTCTATTTAAGCAATCTATTGCTTTTGCTCTTGCTGAAGGAGAATTATCTTCACCAACCACATTTTCAATAATAGAGCAGCCAAATATATTAACGTCTTGGAATACAATAGAAAACATATCATATAAAGCTCTTTTTGAAAAATCTTTAATATTTATGTCGTTGATTAATATTTCCCCTTCTGTAGGTTCAAATAGACCAATCAACAATTTACAAATAGTCGTTTTACCCGCGCCATTTGTACCAACGATAGCAATTTTTTCTCCTTTATGAATCGTTAAATTTAGATTTTTAAAAATCCAAGTAGAAGTAGAAGGATATTTAAAAGAAACATTTTTAAATTCAATTTGTAAGGTTTCTTTTTTATCTATAGCATCTCTACCTTCAAAAGATTCAAGGAGTGATCTATCTTCCATATATTCAAAATATGATTCTGATAAACGCATATTTTGAATCATGGATGTAAAATTCTCTGATGCTTTTCTTAGAGCCGTAGATAAAGCGATAATTAATCCAACATAGAAAGACACTTCTCCTAAAGTTAAATATCCATCATAATAAGCTTTGATTATGAAGAAATAACTTATTCCATCTTGTAGTAAAAGAAAAATTAACTCGATTAATCCTAATTTAAATTGATGATTTATCATCTTTTTAAACACACTTACTAAATTGATTGATTTATTTCTAAAATCTCTTTTTAATTTGTCTTGCAAAGAATATACTCTAATATCTTTACCATAAGAAAAATCAAAAGAAATATTTCGAAAATACTGAACTTGTTTATAAGCTTTAGCTTCTTCATCCTTTAATGAAGCAGCGTATTTAGCGGATAACGAATTAATTAAGACAGTAACGCATCCACTTACTAAGGCACATAGTGCAATCCAATAGTTAAAAACAAATAAGACTACAGAATAAAGGATAGTTGCAAAAGCAAATGGTAAAAAATCAAATAGATTATGATATGCACCTTCAAAGCCTTGATAATCTCCTCCTAGAGCTTCTAGTGATTCGTTAAAGCGGTCGATTTGTTTAGCATCTTCTAAATTAGAATATTCCGTCTTTTGTAATCGTCTTGCCACTTGGGAGAACTCTTTAATTCTGATTTCTAAAAATCTAGTTTGTTGAAACATGCTACATATAGTACTTATTAAAAGGCAAACTAAAGTTAAGCCACCTAATAAACACATTTGAATGATAACATCCTTGTCACTAGCTCTCCCTTCAATAAGTCCAATCGCCACTTTGGGAAGAAGAGCGGAGATAAATGGTATGATACATGCAAATATCATATTTAAAATCAATATAACAAATAGGTATTTTTTCTTATATTTTGATATGCACCCTAATTGCTTAACAAAGGTATCAAAAGTAACTTTTTTTCTTTCCATAAAGTTCCTCCTTGTAAACTTATTTGAATGATAACAAAAAATAATAGTTGCACCAAGCAATTCTAGTTTACTCTTCGCAACTATTAGTTTCTTTCTTCTTATTTACCTATTTTTATACGATAATTTACAGCGTTTCTTAAATATTGTAGATATTCATCATCTAAACACATTGTTTT
>JALFBO010000044.1 GCA_022772105.1 Erysipelotrichaceae bacterium
TTCTTCATAATTCTCTAATTTTGATAAACCTTCTCCAACAAAAAAATTATTGTTTTGGTCTAAATAAACTAGTAAATACTGATATTTATCTTTAGGAATACCATCTTTGATTTTAAGCGCAGTTAATACAGAAACTTCGCTTTCTAAAGATTTTCCCCCATATACTAAAGCTATCGTTTTCATAAAATTTAACTCCTTCATCTAATCGTATTCAAAAAGAAAGGAATTAATGCAAATATATATCATCTCCTTTAGAAGTTATCATCACCATATCAAACTCTTCTTTAAGAGCGTAATCTATACCTTCTTGTATGCTACTAACAAATATATGAGGTGAAGCGATTCTATCACTTAAATAAGATTTTTCTACAAAAATCACAAATATGTCATTTAATGAAGAAAGTAAAGAATCATATATTTTTTCTTTGTCTTTACCAAGTTCGATAAGACGTGTAAATATAATAGCTCTCCTCCTTCCTAAAAGTTTAATAAACTGTAGGCTCTTTAAAAGTCCAAGTGAGGAATTATTATAAGTATCATCGATAAAAATAGTGTCTTTTATTCTATACAAAAAGAATCTTCTCTTCACCTTTTGAATATTTTCTATCCCTCTTTTTAGCTCTATTTTAGTATAAGATAAGTATTTTCCTATAAGTAATACTGCGTCAAAATATGGTAAAGAAAAAGGAGAAAAAGCTTCACTAATATATCTATCACCTTCATAGTCAAATTGTAGTGATAAATTAGACAAAATCTTGATATTAGATAGTTTTTCTTTACTGAAAGAATACTTCGCTTTATCCTTTAAGATTTCTTGATCAGCATTTACAAATAATTTTCCTCCTTCTTTTAGTAAATTCTTAATTTTTAATTTTGCTTTTAATATGTTTTCTTCATTTTTAAATGTTGCTAGATGCATTGGACCAATTCCTGTAATAAAAGCATAATCCAAAGATAAAAGACGCTTAAATTTATCAAATCCATTAACTTCATCAATACCAAGTTCTACGACTAAGATCTGATGATTTGGAGTTAGATTATCATTAATCATTTTTGTTACACCCATAAGCGTATTGATATTTTCTTTAGACGATAATACTAAATACTTAACGCTTAAAAAGTCATATAGATAACTCTTTAGTGTTGTTTTACCAAAACTACCGGTTATACCAATTATAATTAAAGAAGGTAGCTTCTTTAGTTTATTTTTAGCTTTATTTATGTAATGAATACGTATTATTTGTTCTAATGGAAGTGTAATAAAAATGCTTAAAATATCACTTAAAAACACGAAAATTACAGAAAATAAATAATAGATATGAATCACATTAAAATAGTCAAAAGCAAATAAAAATAAAATATTAACTATGAGGCTAGTAGTAAAAAGAATAATATTTCGTCTTGTTTTTTTATATTTTAAAGGACGAAGGAAAATAAGAAGAATAAAATCCGCGAGGACTTCACTAATAAAAAATAGTAATTCATTAATATAAAATAAAGAAAACATCGCTATTTTAATAAGTAAAAAAATAGTAATATTTCTTTTTCTTTCTAGCATGATTTTAATAAGACGTTTACAAGAATAATATTGGTGTACTTCAATACTTACTAAATAATATGATAAAAATATACTTAAACCATACAAAATACCACTTAAGATTTCCATATATTATCTTAACAGTTTTCAAGCATTGCTTTAATAAATCTTAAATGAGCAAAATAAGAAAAATGATTGCCATTTAATAAATAAAAATGGCATAAAGGCAAATACGAACTAACTTTTTTTAGTACTTTAAAAGGCACTTCTTTATCTTTATTAAAAGCGAATAAATATACTTCAATATTAAATTCTTTAAGATTATTCTTATTAGTTAATACACTTGTTACATTACTTAATGTTTTTTTCATAACTTCTGATGCTTTTTGATAGTCATATGACCCTCGTAATGAAGAAGGAATCTTTATATGAAGTTTTTTATACAAGTGATAGAAGAAGATTTTTCTCTTCGTTTTAAATGATTTTTTCATAAATAAAGAAGGAGCAATCAAATATAGTTTTAATACTTCGCAAGGATATGTTAACGAATAATAATATAAGATTTTTCCTCCAAAAGAATGACCTAGCCCAACAAAATAAGATATTTCTAATTCGAGCAATAATTCATGAATATCATTTACATAGGACGATATATCATAAGGTCGATCGATATCAGATTTACCAAATCCTGGTAAATCAATAACTAAAAAGTTATAATCTTTTACTTCTAAAAAGCATTCCATATAAGAACTATCAACACCCCATCCATGGAGCAATAGTAAAAAAGGGAATGTCTTATCTTTAATTTTTAAATGATAGTTTATTTTCAATTTGTTCACCCTAATACAAAATATGAAAATAAAAAAACCTTTATGAAATTATCATAAGGTTTCTACTACTGTTCGTTGACTTTAAATTCGACGATGCTAAAACGTCTATCTTTTATTTCAATGAATAATTCTATTAACTTCGTGGTATATATTTCAAATTTAATACATACCGCACTTTCAAATGTTCTTTTAATAATAAAATCTTCCTTTTGCAAATTTTCTTTAATGAAAATAAGAAATTCATCTAATGTTAAGTTCTTTTGCTCATTCAAAGAGGTAATAATTGTTCTTTTTGTAAAGAAACGATATAGATTTTCTTCTTTATTTTTGATTGCTTCAATAAAGCTTTCTGCGTATTCCTTTTTATTCACTTTCTCTTTCTCCTAAATATTTATTCACTTTTCCAACATATCTAGTTCCATAACGTGATATATTAAGTTTTCTTACATTCTTAAAACCATAATATTTTCTCATAACCCTAATATATTCACGTGACTCTTCTTTGGAAACAAAAGCTAGTATAGTTCCTGCAAAACCTCCACCATGAACTCTTACTGCTCCTTTTTTAATAATTGATTTTGATAAATTTATCGCTTTAGGTAGATTCTCTTCTTCATTTTCTACATAACAATTTCTAAGAAGTTTATAAGAAGAATCACCCGATTCTTGAATAAGGCGCGCGAATGTATCTTCATCATTATTTATAAGCGCAGCAAAAGCGCTTTTCACACGTTTATTTTCTTCAAAGAAGTGAACCGCTCTTCCTACAGCTCTTTCTCCATAAGCTTTAGCCAGTTCATCTTTTTCATTAAAGAAAATATTTTCGTCAACATCAATTAAATAATCCTTTTGATAGTGATTTGCAATAAGGAGCATATCATCGATGATCTGTGAATAATTAGCTACTAGTTTAGAATGGGAATCTTTTGTATTAACAATGACAAAATCATAATTCTTAAATTCGTATTCAATTCTTTTTGTTTTAGGATGTTGCACATCATAAAAATCAATATAATTAATTCCACCTAAAGCAATTCCCGCCTGATCTAATAATCCACATGGTTTATTAAAATATTTCCTTTCCGCGAATTGGGATATCTTAGCTCTTTCAAGAGCTTTTATTTTTGAATCATTATAATAATAATTCATAATTTGACCAATAAGGTTTTCAAAAGCGGCACTAGAAGATACACCAGCACCTTTAAAAATGTTGGTGGACGAATATATATTACATCCGCCAATATTATATCCTAATTGCTTCATTTGATATAATATCCCTTTAATAATGGCAATGGATGTTCCACACTGCAACTCGTTAAATTCTAATGAGGTTATATCAATTACTATTTCTGGAAAAGAAGAAGTAACATATCTAATATAATTATCTTGTGTTGGTGAAACTACAGCAAGAATAGAAAGATCTATTGTTCCAACCATCACGGACCCATGATTATGATCTAAATGATTACCAATAATTTCAATTCTTCCTGAAGAAGAAAAAACATCATCTGGATATTTATGAAAATGATTATAAAATGATTTGTCAATTTCTTCTAGTCGTTCTATAAAAACTGTTTTTTTTTGCTCCATAATTTCCCTCAATTAATATCTTGTATTTATTTTAACAAATTTTTCTAAATAATTACATAGATTTACATATAAACAATTTTTTAAGTTGCTTAAAAATATATCTTATTTAAAATTATTGGGTTTTTATGGTAAAAAATCTAAATTATTCGTTATTTTTCTTTTTTTTCATATAATCTTTCCTCTATGTATTTACAGGCCTTTTAAACTTTTCTAAAATTTTTCGCTAAGGAGGTACAAAATATGAAAATCGATTTATCTAAATATTTATCTAAGTTAAGTATAGTATTATTTGCCGCGACTATAAAAAATAATATCTATAAAACAAATATCATAGATTCGCCTATTACTATACCCCCGTATAGCTCATCTTTTAACGAACCAATAGTAGATGAAGGAATAAATGATGATATTATAAAACATGAAGCTGTTGCTTATCGAAATAATCACATTGTTAAATATGGAAATGATATTTCTCATTATCAAGGCGAAATTGATTTTAAAAAATTTGTAGCACATTCATCCTTTGCAATTTGTAAACTTGGTGAAGATTTTAAAATAGATCCAACATTTTATTCAAATATTAATAACGCCATAAAATACAATATCGATGTAGGAGCATATTTATATTCTCATGCTGATAATGAAGAAGAAGCAAGAAAGGAAGCTCGCTTTGTTATTTCTTCATTAAATTCTTTGTCGTTAAGAGGAAAACTTACTTATCCTATCTATTTAGATTATGAAGAAAAATCTATAAAAAATAGAACAAAAGAAGAAAACACAAAAATAATCAACGCCTTTTGTGATGAGTTATTATCATCCTCTTATTATCCTGGGTTATATATTGGAGGAAATAATTATTTAAATTATACTTTTCAAGAAGAAATATCTTGTGATATATGGATAGCCCATTATTTTAACGGTTCATCAGAAGAAAAATTGAATACATTTTTTTCTAGATACCCTTCATCTAGAGTCACTATGTGGCAATTTGATGATGGAACATATTCTTCCTCTTCCATAAAAGGAAGTGACTTAGGTGTATCTTCTTCCTATGTTGATCAAAATTATGCCTTTGTTGATTATCCCTCAATTATAAAAGAAAAAGGCTTAAATTAGCCTTTTACTTTCCCGAATTACCATAATTTGAAAGAACTCTTGCCGAAGGATCATCAACATTGCATCCTTCCCACTCTTTATTTGGCATCCAGAAGGAAACTACCATTTCTGATTGAAGCGGATAATATTTTTCAAATATTTCTCGATATAAAAGAGATTCTTTGGTAAATGGTGTTGCATGAATATATTTTTTTCTTCTTTCTTCAAATTCTTCATCGCTATAGCGTAAAGATGCATATTCTTTTAAATAATCCACCATGGAATGACCGACCGCATCTGAAAAAGCAGCTTTATCACGCATTAAAATATTTTCAGGGAGAATTTTATCTTTTTCAAATGCATGTCTTAATAAATATTTGCCCATATTATATCTATTCATCTTCTTATTAGGGTCAATAGCCATAACGTATTTAACAAACTTTAGATCACCAAAAGGAACACGTGCTTCTAGTGAATTACTTGATATACATCTATCTGCACGTAACACATCATACATATGTAATTCTTTAACACGTTTTACTGCTTCTTTTTGAAACTCTTCTGCATTAGGAGCAAAGTCAGTATATTTATAGCCAAATAGTTCATCAGATATTTCTCCGGTTAATAATACTCGAATTGAAGAAGTATTATGTATTGCTTTACATAATAAATACATTCCCATAGAGGCTCTAATTGTCGTGATATCATATGTTCCAAGAATCTCAATGACTTCTTCTAAAGAAGCTATTACCTCTTCTTTTGTCATAATTATTTCATGATGATTTGAACCAATATATTCACTAACTTGTTTAGCATACTTTAAATCAATAGCGTCTTGGGACATACCAATTGCATAAGTTTCTATTGGTTTATTTAAGATTTTTTGTGATATAGCACACACTAAAGAAGAATCCAATCCTCCGGATAATAAAAATCCAATAGGTGCATCTGCATCTAATCTTTTTTTCACGCCTTCAATTAGTAAATCGTGAATTGACGAGCAAATTGTTTCAATATCTTGCATGTTATATGCTTCAACTTTTGTAATATCATTATAGCAAATAAATTTTCCATCTTCATAATAATGTCCTGGCGGAAAAGGAAAAATTTTTGAAACAATACCTACTAGATTTTTTGCTTCCGAAGCAAATACTATATCATTATTTACATCGTATCCATAATATAAGGGACGAATACCGATAGGGTCACGAGCAGCCACTAAAGCATCCTTATCTTTATCGTAGATTATTAACGCAAACTCAGCGTCTAATTCTTTAAACATATTTACGCCTTTTTCCTTATATAAAGGAAGCAAGATCTCACAATCTGATGATGAAGTAAACTTATACCCTTTGTTTTCTAATTCTTCTTTTATCTTTCTAAAGCCATAGATTTCTCCATTACAAACAACATAGTTACCTTCAAATTCAAAAGGTTGCATTCCTTTTTCACTTAACCCCATGATTGCAAGACGATGAAATCCTAAAAATCCTTCTTTAAGTGGAAGAATTTTACTCATATCAGGGCCTCTACTTTTTGTTTTTTCAAATCCTTTTTGGAAACATTCTATCTGTAGTTTCCCTTTATATCCCATAATTGAACACATAATAACACCTCAATAAAACATCTAAAATGCCCAACCAAAAATGATTGGACATCAAGATAGAAATTCATTTCTTCTTTTTAAAACATTTCCGCTTTGGTATCTTGTAAAGCTAAAGCTCCACGTTCACCAGTTCTAACCTTAACTACATCAATGACATTATAAACAAAGATTTTACCATCACCAACGTGACCTGTATATAAAGCTTTACGGGCAGTATCTACAACTAAAGAAGCAGGTACTTCACATACGACAACATCCACTTGAACTTTTGGTAACAAAGTTGGTTCTATCTTTACTCCTCTATAATATTCTGGAGCTCCTTTTTGAATACCACATCCCATTACATGAGAAACTGTCATACCGGTGATTCCTATTCCCATCAAAGCATCTTTTAATGCTTCTAGCTTTCTCTCTTTACATACAATTTCCACTTTAGTGATCAATTTCTCATCACCTTTAACAATGTCCACAGTTGGTTCAACTTTAACTTCAATAGCTTCACTTACAGGTACTTCACCAGTAACAGCAATAACATCTTCGCCATAATCAAGATGTTCTACTGCAGGTAAGAAATCAGCATAAGCAGAAGGAAGACCATGTTCGGTAATATCTAAGCCTTTGATTTCTTCTTCTTGTGAAGCACGAAGACCAATTGTCTTTTTAATAATATAGAATACACCAGCCATCAATACTCCAGTCCAAGCTACAATTGCGAGTTCACCTAAGCATTGAACGCCAAATACTTTCATACCTTGTGCAAATGATGTGCCATGGATCAATGCATATATTGGACCATCGACAGCATATACAACATTACCAAACTCATCAACACCAGTAATAGCACTTGATGTTGATAATAATCCTGCTGCTAAAGTACCCCAAATACCATTAGCAAAATGAACCGCTACTGCACCAACTGGATCATCAATATGGAATTTATTATCAAGAACATCAACAACGACAACAACAAGAATACCGGAAACTATACCAACAATTGTTGCACCAATAATATCAAGATTAGCGCATCCTGCAGTAATACCTACTAAGCCAGCTAAACCAGCATTTAGACACATAGATACATCAGGCTTTTTATTTTTAACCCATGTGAATATTAATGTTGTACATGTTGCAACAGCAGGAGCTACGGTCGTAGTTGCAAAAATCATACCAAGTTGGGTTAAATTCGTGGCTGCTGCGCCATTAAATCCATACCAGCCAAACCAAAGAATGAAACAACCAAGTGCCCCTAAAGTGATAGAGTGACCTTGAATTGCATTTACTTTTGTTACCTTTCCATCTTTATCTTTTGTATATTTACCAAGACGAGAGCCAAGCATCATCGCGCCAATTAAAGCGGCAATACCACCAACTGAATGAATCGCAGCACTTCCTGCAAAATCAATAAATCCAAGTTGAGCAAGCCATCCGCCTCCCCATACCCAGTGAGCTTCAATAGGATAAACTACCAAACTAATTACCGCTGAATAAATACAATATGAAATAAATTTTGTTCTTTCTGCCATCGCACCTGAAACAATTGTTGCTGCGGTAGCACAGAATACTAAATTGAATACAAATGAAGACCAATCAAAGGAAGTAAAATCGGTAAAGATACCAAGAGTTGGTATACCAACGAATCCTCCTAAAGCATCTTCTCCAAGCATTAATCCTGCACCAAGAAGAACGAATACTACTGTACCAATACAGAAATCCATCAGGTTTTTCATAATAATATTTCCGGCATTTTTTGCTCTTGTAAAACCTGTTTCTACCATTGCAAATCCCGCTTGCATAAAGAAGACTAAAGCCGCACCAATTAAAAACCAAATAGCAAATGCTTGTCCATTTACTACATTTAATATTTCTTGTACACTCATATAGGTAACTCCCTTCTATTTGACACCAAATAAAAGATCACCATAAGAAGGAACTGGCCAATAAGATGCATCTACATATGATTCTAATGAATCAACTGCTTCTCTTAAATCCGCCATTTTTGGAAGAACTTTTTCCATATAAGCCATAGATTTTTCTTCTAAGCCTTCTTCCTTTTGTGCTTCTTTTAAAGATTCTTCTAATTTTGTCTTAATATCAAAAATCTTATATATACCATCTGAAATAATCTTACTCACACTATATTCATAGTCAACATTTAATCCTAGTTCTTTCTTAGCAACTAAAGTATCCACTAAAGCTTTTGAATATTTAGAAAGTGCAGGTAAATAATCTTTATTCACCATATCTAAGCATGTTAATGCTTCGATATTTACCACTTTGGCATAATGTTCTTGGGCGATGATATAACGTGCATTAATTTCATTTTCATTGTATATTCCATGAGTTGTAAATAAGCGCACGTTCTTTTTATCTAAATAATATGGTAAAGCTTCTGGTGTTGTTTTTAAATTTAGAAGTCCTCTTGCTTTTGCTTCATCTTTCCACGATTCGTCATATCCATTACCATTGAAGATAATACGTTTATGTTCTTTGATTGTTTTCTTAATTAATTCATGTAATTCTAAGTTAAAATCTTTGGCTTTTTCTAGAACTTCAGCAAAACCATCAAGTTCTTCGGCAACTGCAGTATTTAGCATGATATTAGCACATGAAATTGAATCAGAAGATCCTAAAGCTCTAAATTCAAATTTGTTACCGGTAAAGGCAAATGGTGAAGTTCTATTTCTATCTGTTGAATCTTTTGGAAGAGGAGGTAAAACATCAGCACCAATTCTTAATAAAGATTTTCCACCCTCTTTTAAAGGAGTATCATTTTCAATTGAATCTAATACATCTTGTAATTCACTTCCCAAGAAGATAGATATAATTGCAGGAGGAGCTTCATTTGCACCTAAGCGGAAATCATTACCCGCACTAGCAACAGAAACTCTTAATAGATCTTGATATTCATCAACAGCTTTAATAACCGCCATTAAGAAGAGAAGGAATTGAGCATTTTCTGAAGGAGTTTCACCAGGTTCAAGTAGATTGACTCCCTTATCAGTGGACATAGACCAGTTATTATGTTTACCAGATCCATTTACACCTTTAAATGGTTTTTCATGTAGTAAGCAAACAAGACCATTCCTTCTTGCTACTTTTTGCATGATTTCCATAGTAATTTGGTTATGATCTGCAGCAATATTAGTGGTAGTAAATACAGGAGCAAGTTCATGTTGAGCTGGAGCAACTTCATTATGTTCTGTCTTTACATAAATTCCTAATTTCCATAATTCTTCGTTTAAATCATTCATGAAAGCTTGAACACGAGGTTTAATAACACCAAAGTAATGATCTTCTAATTCTTGACCTTTTGGAGCCATAGCACCAAACAAAGTTCTACCTGTATAAATAAGGTCCTTTCTCTTGTTATAAAGGGATTCATCTACTAGAAAATATTCTTGTTCAGGACCAACTGTTGTTTTTACGGTTTTAACGTCTTTTCCGAACAATTTTAATACTCTCTTTGCGGATTTATTTAAAGCTTGCATCGATCTTAATAAAGGTGTTTTCTTATCGAGAGCTTCACCTGTATAAGAACAGAAAGCAGTAGGGATACAAAGCACTTTATCTTTAATAAATGCATAGCTTGTAGGATCCCATGCCGTGTAACCTCTTGCTTCACAAGTAGCTCTTAAACCTCCGCTTGGAAAAGAAGAAGCATCAGGTTCGCCTTTAACTAATTCTTTACCTTTAAATTCCATAATCACCGCTCCACCATCTTCTGGATTGATGAAAGAATCATGTTTTTCTGCTGTGACACCAGTCATTGGTTGGAACCAGTGCGTATAGTGAGTTGCGCCATTTTCTATTGCCCAATCTTTCATAGCTTGAGCTACGGTATTGGCAACTGTAATGTCTAATTCTTTTCCTTCTTGAATGGTCTTTTTTAATGATTTATAAACATCAGATGATAATTTATCCTTCATGACTTTATCATTAAAGACCATAGAGCCAAAGTATTCTTGTACTTGTTTCATAAAATTCCTCCCTATAAAAATAAAAAAAGGCAAGGAGTGGTATTTGCTACCAGGCTCCATTGCCTTAATATGTCACTTATTCTAGAAGACAAAAAAATTATTGTCAACTATTTTTTATGAAAAAAAGTTTGCCTACGACGTACAAAATTAAGTTATTATTTTATAATAAAAGAATGAAAAAAATTTTTTTCATAATTGTTGAATTATTTCTATTTGTTTTGATATTATTTTAAAGAACAAAGGCGTTCACAGGGAAAATAACCCTTAGTGTCGCCTTTTTTAATTTACAGGGGTGAAAAAAATGATTTATACCAAACAGAATGTTATTGACTATGTAAATGAAGAAGATGTGAAGTTCATTCGTTTAGTGTTCTGTTCATCTAAGACAGTGCAAAAAAACATTTCTATAATGCCTAATCAACTTGAAAATGCATTTGAAAAAGGAATAGCTATCTCCTCTTCACATATTGAAGGATTTGAGAAATATGGACAAATTGTCCTTCATCCAGATCCTGATACCATCTCATTATTACCATGGCGTCCATCACAAGGAAGAGTAATAAGAATGTTTTGTGATTTAACTACTACTTCAGGAGAAGAAATAGTTACTTCTTCTCGACGCATTTTAAAAGAAGCGATTCAAAACATAAAAGATGAAGATATTTACTTTTCTACTGAATTTGAATTCTATTTATTTAAAATGGATGAAGAAGGACAAAATACTTTAATTCCTTATGACAATGCTTCTTATATGGATATAGCCCCAGATGATAAGGGAGAAAATGTAAGAAGAGAAATCTGCTTATCTCTTCATGAAATGGAAATTCAAACAGGTGGTTCCCATCATGCTTATGGTCCAGGACAAAATAAGATTATTCTAGTTGAGGACAAACCTTTATATGCAGCAGAAAATATGATAACGTTCGAATCAGTCGTAAAAACTATCGCAGCAAGAAATGGGTTATATGCTGATTTCTCACATCGACCTAAAGAGGATCTAGCAGTATCTTCTCATCAAATCAGAATTAAAGTCAAAAAAGACAAATTAGAAAAATACTATAATAATTTGAAGAAACATTATGATGAGATTTACTTATTTTTGAACAATACATCATATCTATATGATGAATATGATGAAAAGAAAAATATTATACTTGATGAGTTCTCTTCTTCAATTGTGATTAATCGTGTCTCGTACACTTCTGATCCATATCTAGCTTACTCTCTTATTATGTATGCTTTATTTGATGAAGAAGAATCTTCACTAAAGAAAGCTT
>JALFBO010000087.1 GCA_022772105.1 Erysipelotrichaceae bacterium
AATAAAAATGTATATTGATTCTTCTATTCTAAAAGAAGATGAAAAATTACCATCAGTACGTGAACTTGCTCTTTCTTTATCGATAAATCCCAATACGGTCGCTAAAGCTTATGGAATATTAGAGGAAGAAGGTTACATCTATTCTTTAACAAAAAAGGGGTACTTTGTTAGCAAGAAACCAAATGATGATGCTTATTTAAAAGCAAAAGAAAAATTTGAAAATGATTTGTCTGAAGCTTTAAAATTCCTTTCATTAAATGATGTTATGAACATTATTGAAGAAAAGAAGAAGGAGGTAAAATAATGATTACTATCAAAGAATTAACAAAGAATTATGAAGAATTTGAAGCATTAAATATTCCATTTTTAGAGATTAATGAGGGATCAATTTTTGGGCTTGTTGGAGTGAATGGGTCTTCAAAATCAACACTTCTTAGAACCATTGCTGGTGTATATAAGCCAAACAAAGGTAATGTTTATATAAATAATCAAATAGTATATGAAAATGAAGAAGTGAAAAAAGATATCCTTTTCATCCCTGATGATCCTTTATCTTCTTATTCATTATCTTTAAATTCTTTATATGAATACTATCATATTTTCTATAATTTAAATAAAGAGACATTTTTTTATTACTTAGATATTTTTTCTCTCCCTCGTAGCGGAATACTTGGCAAATTTTCAAAAGGTATGAGAAGAAGAGTGTACTTAGCAATCGCCTTAGCAATCGCTCCTTCGGTATTACTATTAGATGAAGCATTTGATGGTCTTGATCCTCTTGGAAAAAATATTTTTAAGCAAGAATTATTAAAATTAACCGAAGAAAAGGAAATAACACTTATCATTTCCTCCCATTCTCTTAGAGAATTAGAAGATATATGTGATTCCTATTGTATGCTTGATAAAGGTAGAATTATCTCCGAATCATCTTCATCATTACAAGAAGCTGATTTATATAAATTTGTCGTTGCTTTTGCTTCTAATTTTGATTTTGATTTAATACAAAATGATTTCATCAAACAAAGAAAATGTTCTTCTAAAATTGGAACCTTTATATGTAAAGGAAAAGAAAGAGAGATTGAACAATTCTTTTCTTCATTTAATCCAAATGTCATCGATAAAGGAGAATTAACATTTGAAGAATTATTTATTTATAAAAACGAAATGGAGGGAAAAGAACATGATTAATATAAATTATTTTAAATATTTATTAAAAAAAGATTACAAAATAATACTCATTCTCTTTCTTGGAATATTCTTTTTATTTCCGCTACAAGTGATTATCGATGAACCTATATATAATGAAATATGGTATAGTTATAACGAGAGTGAGTATATAGTTATAGGTGAAATATTATCATTTTCATCTTTATGTTTAACTTCTTCAACAATAATTATCCTTATCCTTGGAATATTTACTCCTCTTGTCATGCGTCATATGTATATTACAAGAAAACAATGTGATACATATTATGCTTTACCTATCAAAAAGGAAACCTTATATCAAACCACTTATTTATTTGGTTTTGTAGTAGATATTTCTATTTGGACACTTTGCTTTTTGATTGCGCTATGTGGTTACTCAATCAAAGGATTTTCTCTTAATTATGGTTACTTATTCCTATATATGGCTTGCATGTGGGGATTTTTATTTGTCCTATACACTATTTCTAGCTTCTTCTCTTTATTAGCAACAAATAGAAGCGATGCTAGTTTGCTTACTATATTTGGTCCATTATGTTTATTGATGCTAACTTTTGAAATCTGTAGTGTGATCAATATATTATTTTCTTTTAAAGTAGCGAATATAATTAATTCTTACACTGAATATTTTATCAATCCTTTTGCTAGCGGTTTCAAATTTACTTCTTGCCTTGCTCAAAAAGCAATTTTGATACCACAAGATATAAAAGATTTTATATCCACTATTCCTGAAGCAGATACTAATTTCTATCGTATAACCGATGTTAGTAAAATTCCTCTTTATGTGCTTATAGATTTTATCTTACATCTTGTAATATGCGTTATATTACAATTTATCAATAGATATATATTTAAAGAAATAAAAGCAGAAAGGATAGAATATATTTCTCCACGTCAAGTAGGGTTAAAAGTTTGCCTAAGTATCTTTATTATATTCCTCTTTTCTCAATGTGATTTTACTTTTCCTTTTCCATCAATATTTATTATTGCTAATGCTTTATTATTTTATTTCATTGGTCAATTTTACATCAAACGTAAGATTAAATTTGACAAACAAATGTTCATATTACTTATTCCTCTTATAATATGTGGATTAATTATTTCTCTAGGCGCTTCTATTTTATAAGAGTGAACTAGGAGAAACTTCACCAGTTTCTTCTAGTTCTTTTTATTTTTTT
>JALFBO010000100.1 GCA_022772105.1 Erysipelotrichaceae bacterium
AGTTATTTTACATCGTGTCCCGCGAATAGATGATATTTTTTGTTTATTTGATATTCTCAAATATTTAAATTGTAAAATTGATTTTGATGGAGATAAGGTGGAAATAGACTCTTCTTTTTTAACGTACAAACCACTTTGTATTCAAGAGGTATCAAAAATAAGAGCATCATATTATTTAATTGGTGCTTTGCTTGGTAGTAATTCCTCTTTAGAGATTTCTTATCCAGGAGGTTGTTCTTTTTCTTCTCGCCCTATCGATATGCATATAGACGTATTTAAATCTTTAGGTGTTAATGTTAATGAAGGCGATAAGTTATATCTTTCTTATGATCAACTTCATACTGGGGAGATTCATTTAAAAAAGAAATCGCTCGGCACTAGCGTGAACGCGATATTATTGATGTGTCAAATAGAAGGAGAAAGCATTCTTAAAGGGATATCAGAAGAACCAGAAATTGATGATTTAATATCCTTTATTAATGAAGCAGGAGGAAGCATACGTAAAGAAAAGGATACTCTTTTTATTAAAGGAACTAAAAATTATCATCCTCTTTCTTTTTATGTATCGTATGATCGCATTGAAATTGGTTCATATGCTTTACTTGCCGCTGCTTGTGGAAGAATACTAATTCAAGGGGTGAATAAGGAACAAAATAAATATCTTTTTTCTTTGATGGATGAATTAAATATTAAGTATTCATATACATCTTCTTTACTTTGTGTAGAAAAAAGCGATTTATCATATAAAGGAAAAATTGTTTGTTCTTCTTTTCCTTCTTTTCCAACAGATTTAAAAGCCTCATTATGTGCTTTGCTTCTTTTAAATAAAAATGATGTTGTTGTGGAAGATGAAGTGTATCCTTTAAGAAATCAGTTTATCGATGAGATGATTAAACTTGGAGGAGAGATAAGGAAAGAAGAAGAGAAAATATATATTTCTTATTCGCCTTTTCTTAATGGCACTACATTAGAGGCGAGTGATCTACGCGCTTCCTTTGGCTTACTTATCGCTGGTTTAATTTCAAAAGGAGTAACAAAAATAAATAATTTTTCTTTATCTCATCGTGGGTATCAAGATATTTATTTAAAACTTAGACAATTAAATATTGAATTCGAGGTGAATTATAATTGAAAAGAAAGTTATTAATGCTAATCGTGTTTTTATCCTCATTTTCATCATGTTCTAGTAAGAAGATTAATTTGTTACTTGGCTATCCTTTAGATGTTCCCTGCTCTTTGTTATTTACATCGTTTTCTTACGAAAATATGAATATAGCATCTTTATATGAGCTTATTTGTAAAGATGGAGAATTATTGAACACGAAGAAAAAGATTTCCTCTTATATAAAGAATTCGCACAAGATTATTTTAAATATAGGGCTATATGATATATTATCTTTCGTTAAAATTATCGATGGTAAAGTATCTTATTCTTCTTCACTAATACAAAAGAAAATAGAGCTATACTCATATTATTTTTATAAGACAATTGATTTAATCTATGAGATTAATAAAAAGGTAGATTTATTAGTGCTTGGAATATATAATCCTTTGGTGATTGAAGAGAGCGATAAAGTAAACGAAATTATATCTTTGATTAATAATGATGAACAAGAAATTCTTTCATCATATCCATTTAAATACTATGTAAATGAAAGTCTTTCGTCATATTTAGAATCTTCTTTTTCTTTGAATGGAGAAGGAAAAAAGATATATATTTCTTCGATAGATTCATTTATTAATGAAGCAAGTTGATTATGTTATTTCATCTTTAAGATGGAGTGGTGAAGGTATAAAAGAACAACTAAGAAGAATAGAACTGGATTTGAATAAAATAATTTCTTCTAAGTTAGGTATATATGAAGAATTCATTGAGATTAGTTATTTCATAAGATTAAGTCAAAATCTCTTTTTTGAATTTAATAAAAGATTATTTCTGTCAATGCATACTACTATGTCGAAGTTATCTTTAAAAAAATTGTTTGAAACATATTATGTTAGATCTTATTTTTATATTAAAAAGGCATTAAATGCGTTTACTTTAATAAAGAACAAAGAAGATATTCATGAAAGTAATATGTGCCGTTCGACATATACAAAAATATATAAACTTACTCTGTTATTTGATGAATTAGAATCAAAATATAAGGTGTTAGTTAATTTAGCAATATAAAATGAAGAAGTCATATAGCAAGTTAATGATTATTTATTTTAATACGTATATTTTTTATCAAACACTTTTAATCAATCAGATGATTACTGCCTAATACTAATTTCTAAAATATTAGAAGAATTTGATTTAGAACTAGCTGCCACAAGAGATAAAAGACTTGAAATATTAAAAAAAGAGCCTCGCACAATTTTAACTTCTAAAGGCCCTATTACTTTTAAACGCAGGTATTATTACGATACTAATAATGATACCTATCTTTATCTATTAGATAATATTCTAGAAATCCCTAAGTATTCAAGATTATCCAAGGAATTAAAAATAAAGATTCTATCTTCTTTAAATCACTTATCATATAAAGATGCTGGTATAGATAATTTGCCTAAAGGGAATGAAATATCAACTGTATATGTGTTTAATCATTTGAATAAGTCAACAACTAATGTTGAGTATATATCATTTAATACCGCAAACAAAACTATTCACGTTCAAATTGACGAAAAGTATATTTCTATGAAATCAAAGCGAAAAAAGCATCAAATAGAAGATTATATACAGCTTGTATATTTACTGATATTGATAAATCAAAGAAAAAAACATATTTTAGTCAATAGAACTATTATTTCAGCTAGATCATTAAATAAGTTATTTCAAAGAATCAATGCTACTCTAGTTAAGTTATATTGTGTTGAAATCAACGATAAGATATATATTTCTGGAGATCTTGCTCCATATATACAGAACTCTCCAGAAAGAATTACAGTATGTAATGCAATTTACATTCCTGACAAATTTCACGTTCAAAGGTTAGTTAAAAAATATATTGGGCAAAAAATAGAAATATTTAATATAAGTAAATTTGATTCACATATAGAAGCATATATAGATACTTTAGACAATTATCCTTACGATAAAAATGACAATGATTATCATACCTTACTTAATCTTCTTAAAAAAACATCATTCATAAAAAATTGGTATAACGATGACTATCTTGGCTGTTGTCAAGAATGCATCAACTCACATTATTTTGCTGATAGACTTGATAAAAAACTTAATACGTTTACCACCGCTTCACTTGATAAACTATGCGATCTTGTGAATTCAATACAAAATAAATTCCCATTTAATTTTGACATACATGAATCATATTGTGATGTTTCTATAAAGTGTTATCTTCCTAATTATAACTACATGATTGAAGTTAAATCAGAATATCTAATTGATTATTCAAATTATTCATATGGTGTCAGGAAAACTCTTAAAGCAATTTCTGGATTATAGATTTCCTTATTTTTTTGATATCCTTAGAGATATCTATTGCATTATTCTATCTATTATTGTATTTATTAAGTGACTTAAGTATTACTTATTCTACCTACAAAAAATTAATTCAATGATCTTAATAAAAAAGGACATTATCATCTTTTTTGATGAAACACCCTTAAATATTTAATTGCTTTCTCTAATTCCCTATTGATTCTTATTTATTGCTTGCTAATTTAATAATTTTCTTAATTTGACAATTTGAATAATTACCTACATAAACATATTTAGGATTACCATATTTCAAATTAATCTTTAAATATTTATTAAACCAGTGTTTATAATAAACTTTTGTCTGTTTTTCTTCTTCTGTAAGTTTAACTATTTCAATATCTTTTATTTCCGAAATAAATACATTCTGATTCCACTTTACATCAATGTTATTTGCCGCTTTTTTCCAACTTGTAGTAAAAGGGAAATAATGAAAATATACACTATTTTTATTATTAATTGATATATATCTTATCATTAAACTGCATCCAATTGGAAGCATGATTCCTGCTGCAAACAAGATCACAAGATACCAATATTTAAGTGTCCATTCTAAATCATGTAGTTTACCAAAAACAAAAATTAAAATTGAGCATATCATTAATGGTCCACAAATTACAGACAATAACAACACATCATAAAATGCAATTATTTTTTTTCTCATAATTTCCTCCATGGGCCACGGCTTTGCCGAGCCCCTCAAACATTTTAGGGAAATGTTTGTAAACCTTTGATATAATAACAATGATAGAGATATCCTACAAAACACGAAGAGGCGAGTAGGTAATAATATCTACGTTATTAACCTGAATAATTATATGTGTAGTTACTCTTACAAGCACAAACAAATGTGACATCGAGCACGTACACTTATCTTTGGATAACAATCTCTTATCGCTTGAGTAACAGGCAATGTCTCTATCTTATTTATGAAGGAGAACTATATGAAAATTGTTCACCCAATTTGCTGTGGTATGGATATTCACAAGAATATCATCGTTGCTACCATAGCTACTACTGATTCAAAGGGGATAACCACCTATGAGCAAGCTACTTTTTCTACAATGAATCGTGATGTAATCGAATTGAGAGATTGGTTAATTTCACGCAATTGTAGACTAGCCTGTATGGAATCTACAGGCAAATATTGGATTCCTATTTGGAATATTTTAGAAAGTGAGATTAAATTAACTCTCGCTCATCCAAAATATACCAAAGCCATCAAAGGTAAGAAAACTGACAAGAAAGATTCTAAATGGATTGCTGATTTGTTTAAACATGATTTAGTACCAAATTCTTTTATACCACCATCAGATATTCGTCAACTTAGGGATTTAAGTAGGTATCGCTATAAACTTACTTATATTAAAGTTTCAGAAAAAAACAGAATTCAAAATTGTTTTACAATGTCTAACATTCGTATTGATTCAGTTGTTTCTGATCCATTTGGTAAATCCGCTAGATTGATTATGAACGACGTCCTTAACAATCCTAATTTTAATCCAGAAGATTCTAAGAAATATCTGAAAAAATCTCTAATCAAAAAAGAAGAACAAATTAAAGAAGCTCTTCAAGATATTAATGTGACTTTTGATCAACATCTTAAAATGAATATTGCTTATGATCACATGGATAAAATTGATGAGTATATTAAAACCATTGAACAAAATCTCAACATTTTAGCTCAACCATATGATTCTCTTATTGATTTAATGTGTACTATTCCAGGACTTCAACGACGTTCTAGCATTTCTATTATTGCTGAAACAGGTGTAGATATGTCTCAATTTACCGATGCAAAACACTTTGCTTCTTGGGCTGGACTTGCACCTACTAATAATGAATCCGCGAATAAGAAGAAAAGTGTTAGAATATCCCATGCTGGAGTTTATCTTAAACCACTTCTTGTCCAAGTCGCTTTAAACTCTATTAGAGATTCTTCCAATAACTATTTTACACTAAAATACAATATTTTAAAGAAGAGAAGAGGACATAAGAAAGCAATTATTGCTATTGCCCGTATGATTCTTGTCTCTATTTATCATATTCTTCTCACTAGTGAAGCTTTCCATCCTTACGATTTTGATGAACTTATGAATCCAATTATCAAAGATCAAACATCTTCTAAATCTCTCAACGAAGAAGATGCAATTAATTATCTTAAATCACTCGGTTATTCTATTAATAAACTTGAGTTATCTTCAAACAACGAATGAGTTAATTCAATGTAATTTTTTTTAACTCTATATGAGTTTTTTTTGTCGTGCTTAGTTATTCTTTCTATTTCCACACTTGTTTCTCCCATATAAAAAGTGCTGAAATTAATCAGCACATTATTTATTAATAAATTAAATGTTTCTTTTGGAAAGCAAGTTTCTTTTCTTTTGTGAAACCTAATTCCTTTTCAATAAAGTTATTTACTGATCCATATTTTTCATTGAATACATCAATTGCAGCTTGTAATGATTCTTCTTTAGCATCGCATGGATCACCTTGCTTTTTACCAAATAATCCACCAAGTAAACCTTTTCCTTGTTTTAAGCATTCATTTGAGAATAAATAATCTTTCATTATTTCTTCATCAGATACATCTAATATTTTTAAGAATAAGTATGAAATAATCTCCACTCTATCTCTTCCGTTATTACTAATCCACATAACTGAACAAGTAGAATTAACAATGATCTCAAATATCTTTTTGATTTGTGCAATAGCAAAATCGTTGATCATAGAACGATAAATTTCTGTAGGATTAACTGTTTTTCCTTTTTCTAATTTAGCGTCTTTTTCACCTGTGAAACCTGGAATAGAAGCTTTAAGTAAAGGAATATTTACTTCTTCACATCCTGGAATGATTTGATTAGGCTTTTCAAGAATCTCAGTTGAGTTTCTTAAATCAATAATCTTACCTAAATTATATTTTTGGCGTAATAAATCAATATCTTCCTTAGTTAATTTGCTTAGTTCACTACCACGCATGAACTTCTTGTATAAGATTTCTCTTCCTACGCTGTTTTCAATTCCCCCAAATTCTCTAACATTTGTTGCACCTTTTAATACAATCTTAGCCATATAATCTCCATCCCCCAAATTAAAATGACATCTCTATAAATAATCTTATGTTACAATAGTAGAGAAAAACTATTGCAAACATGTAGCGCTTACTATTTTCCCAATTTTAAATAGCAAAAATATGCATTTGCTTAAAAAAATAAATGCTTACACATATAATTATATCATTGAAAAACAAGGTAAACAATACACACTTTTGACAAAAACATTATCAAATGTGCAAAAATAATCAATAAAATTGTAAAAAATAAAAGCCCAGCATAATTGCTAGGCATAGTCTTTGGTTAATTGCTCGTCTTTTTTGACTAACGGGAAAGACGATGCAATAAATGATACGAACAATACATTAATTAGTTCCATTCAATACGAACCTTTATATCAAGTTCTACGTATTAGTAAGTCCTAATACGCTTCACTACAGATTGATTCATATCTCCTAGTGTATTGTCAGTAAGAGGAATTACCTCTTGGAGACTATTATATACGTAAAATTATGAAATGCAAGAAAAAAATATACTGATTTTTAGAAAAATGAGAAAAAAACACTATTATTTATAAGATATTTACATTTATTTGTTCACTATCTTACAACGTGAATTTCTTTTATTATTTACTTTTTTAATAATGGTGATAGAATAAATACACAGGTGATTAAGATGAAAGAAATTACTTTTGAAGAAATTAGGAACAATAAAGAAATCAGCGCTTATGTTGCAAGTGCCGATTCCTCTTTAGCTGCGATGGGATACACTGACCATTCTGCAGGACACGTTCTAAAATGCGCAAAAACGGTCAAAGAAATATTGACTGAATTTGGATATTCTCCTCGAGAGATTAATTTAGGACAAATTGCTGCTTACATGCATGATATTGGTAATACGGTAAATCGAGTATGTCATGGTCAAAACGGAGCCTTGATGGCTTTTAATATTTTGACAAGATTAGAAATGGAACCTAAAGATATAGCTTTGATTATCGCCGCTATTGGTAATCATGATGAATCCGCTGCATATCCTGTTAATGCGATTTCCGCTGCATTAATTCTTGCTGATAAATCAGATGTAAGAAGAACAAGAGTAAGACATCCAGAATCAAGAGAAGAAAATATTCATGATCGAGTTAATTATGCAGTCATTGACTCTCATCTAGATATTAATAAAAAAGAAAGGACATTAACCTTAAAATTAACGCTTGATACAGAGGTTACTCCAATTATGGATTACTTTGAAATCTTCTTAGTAAGGATGAATTTGTGTAAACTAGCGGCATCTAAATTAAATGCTTCATTTAAATTAATTATTAATCAATTAGAGTTAATTTAACAAAATGAAAAGAGAAAGACTTAGTGCAAAATCTTTCTCTTTTTCCTTTTATTAATAAATTTCTTCTACGTAATGTATGTATTCAAACGTTTTAACTGTTTCAATAAATTCCTTATGATTCTTAAATTTAGAAGTTTTTGGTAATGTGAGAGCAATCGTATAGACAAATAGACCTGAATTTAAGTAAGCAGGGTTATGTTCTACTGATGTGACTTTTAGTCCAACCTCTCTACAAAAATCAATAAAGTCTTTCATTTTTGATCTATCTAAGAATTCGATGTGGATATCGAAAAATTCCGCTCGTAGGAGCATCCAATCTTCTACGTGAGGAAGGATGGATAAGCAAATCAAAATAATGATACATGCTCCGATTGATAAGGTATAGGCACCCGCTCCAATAGCAAGTCCCATAACTGCACTAGCCCATAATCCAGCTGCAGTCGTTAAACCTTTAATCCTATTACGAGAAGTAACAAGCATTGTACCACTTCCAAGTATAGCTACTCCTAGTATAACCATACCGCCAATCCCCGTATCACTTAAGGAGAAGGTTTCAATAATAAATTGGTTAACCATCATGCCAGTTGAGGAAGCTAAACACATCAAAATATATGTTCTAAACCCAGCGGTGTGACGCTTTACTTGTCTTTCTAGTCCGATAGCTCCAGCAAGTAGTAAGGTCAAAAATAATCTTAATAAAATTGACCAAATGGATAATTTAGTTAATGTTTCTTGAATTTCTGGACTAAATAATGAAACGATTGGATCGATAATATTTACATATATCATATTTTTTCCCTCCTAGTGACGTGTATGAAGTTGTTTAGAATTAACTTGTGAGTACACGTCTTCTTCAAGTAATTCATCGACTGCTTCTTCGTCAGTCATATGTTCATTCGTGTTATTAATCTTTTCTAGATGCTCTTTGATTATTTGATCTAGAGATTTATTTTCAGGTAAGGTTCTATTTAATAAAATAGATGGTGTTTCTTTTTCTTCATCCGTATTTATTGAGAATGTACCTGCTGCTTGTAAGGCTAATTTGCTTAAAGCAGGACCGATAATTTCATTTAGTAAAGCGGAAGATAAGATAATAATTTGAATTTTATCTCCTAATTCTCCTCCAATTGTACGTGCTGATAAAGCCGCTAAAGAAATGGCGATACTAGCTTGAGGAAATAGAGTTAGTCCTAATAAGTACCTAGTTTTCTTTTCTTGTTTTGTCACAACTGATCCAAGGATACCTCCACAATATTTTCCAATGTTTCTAACTAGAAAATAAACTAGACCTACTAAACCTAAAGAAGCAAGTTTAGTAATATCAAAAGTCATGCCCGATTTTACAAAGAAACAAAGAAGAAAAGGCGGTGTAAAATAGTTAACTTGTTTAAATAGTTTGTCATCATTAGTTAAATTAATATATACCATACCTATAGCCATACAACCAAGAAGTGGTGAAACATTAAAGGAAGTAACAAGTCCACAGAAACCAAACAAGACTGCGATAACAATAATCAATCTATTATCGGTTGTACGTTTGGTTGGAATGAGAAATTTTAATAAGAAACCACATCCTGCCCCTATTAGTATTGAAGAAAAATTATATACTAGCGGTAATACAATATCTAATACATTAATAGTCGTTGAGGATGCTGATGTTACAAAAGTCATAGCAATGGAATAGGTGATTAAACTAATAGCGATATCAAGGGCCATTACTTGTAGTAAAATGTCAACAAATTTTCCTTTAGCTTTATATTGACGTATGGTAACCATCGTGGAAGTAGGAGTAGAAGCAGAGGCGATTGAAGCAAGAAGTAAGGCGATTTTCCAATCCATTCTTAAAATGAAGAACAATACAGTAAAGGTAAGAATAGAAGTTAATAATGCTTCAATAAGAGTGATAATGATAGCTTTGACACCATTCTTTTTCCATACATCAAGTCTAAAATATCTTCCTGCGCCAAAAGCGATAAATGCTGTGGCAATATCGGTGATGAATTCCATGCCATTTATAACTTTGTCAGTAACTAGTCCAAAACAAAATGGACCAATTAAGATACCAACGGCAATATAGGCGGTGACATTTGGTAATTTTAAAAGTTTGGTAAGGCGAGTCATTAAAAAACCGGAAATTAAGATGATGGCAATACAAATAACAACGACTGGCACATAACTATCTTGACCTAGAGTCGCATAAAAATTTTCTATAGCTTTTCTTATATTTTCCATGTTATATTCCTCCCTTCTTTTAAAAAAACCAATAAAATTCTTTGATTTCTACATTGATTATAATGCTACTTATTGATAAAATCAAATTATAATAAATTATGAAACTATAAACAAAATTTATAGTAAGAGGAGGGAAAATGATTGATGAAAGATTATTAAGTTTGTATATTCTTTCTAAAGAAAAGAATTATACAAAGACAGCGAACACATTAAATCTGACTCAACCTGCGATTAGTCACCATATAAAGTCTTTGGAAAAAGAATATAATCAAAAGCTGATTGTTAAAAAAGGAAAAAATTTGACATTAACTCCTGCTGGTGAGATACTTGTTCAATATTATGATAAATTTAAATCTCTAGATGTAAGAATGAATGAGGATATAACTAATATTAATTCCTTAAATAAATTTATTGACATTGGCATTACTCTTACTGCAGGTGAGTATTTGATTCCTTCCATTTTAAATATAATCATTAAAAGTATTCCAAATATCTCTATTAATTTCCACACTGATAATATGGAAAAAATATATAAAGGCGTGAAAAATGATGTGTTAGATTTTGCAATTATTGAAGGTCAATTTCCTAAGGAAACATCAATAAATTCGTTTTTGTTAGCAGAAGATGAAATGATTCTTGTCACTTCACCATCACACACTTTTAAGAATATGAAAAAGATTAACCGCTTATTACTCCAAAAAGAAAGGCTTATATTACGAGAAAGAAAATCAAACACCAGAACATTGATTGAAGAATTCTTAAATAATAATGGAGATTCAATTTCCCGCTATAACGTTATGCTAGAGTTAGAAAATATCAATTTAATTAAGGAACTTGTCTCTCAAAATTATGGCGTATCAATTCTTCCGCGTTCTGTTTGTCAACAAGAAATCAAAAAAGGCAAATTGATTGAAGTGGAATTAGAAGATTTCCATATTCATCGTGGTATTTATATCGTCTATAAAAATAAATGCGCTTATTTAAACATTTGTCAGGAAATTGAGAATGTTATTGCATCAAAAAAGAGCTTCGAATAGAAGCTCTTTATCTTAATAGATATAATAAGTATTATCTTTCTTCTCTAAAGTATGACATTCCTAATGATTGAGGAGGTTGTACATTTTTTCTTCCTACAATAGAAGTGATAATTAATACAATAACAGTGACTACGTATGGAAGAAGATTTAGTATCTTCATTTGCGCAAAAGATATTCCCGAAGTGTAATAAGGAACAACGTAGAGAATTCCAAATACAATTGAACCTGCTATGGCAAGGGCTGGTTTCCAAACAGTAAAGATAACTAAGGCGATAGCTAACCATCCAAATGCTTGAATTGTGAAGGAATTTTCCCAAGATCCTCCCACATAGTCCATAACATAGAAGACTCCCCCAAAGCCAGCGATAATAGAACCAATAATGATTGCTAAATACTTATATTTAGTAATATTGATTCCCGCTGCATCCGCAGTAGCGGGATTTTCTCCAATTGCTCTTAAAGATAAGCCAATTCTTGTTTTGCTTAGTATTAAGGAAGTAGCGATGGCAATAGCAATAGCAATGTAAACTAATACACCATGATCTAAGAAGATTTTTCCAAAAACACCTAAATTAGAAGCAAAAGGTAAAGAATATCTTATTACTTTACTAGCTCCTGCAAAGTTACTTTTATTAATCGCAGTCATAAAATAGTCGGCAAATCCAGCACCAAAAGTAGTTAATGCTAAACCAGTAACATTTTGGTTACATTTTAATGATACGGTTAAAAAGGCATAGATAAGTGCCCCAATACAAGAAAATAGCGCACTAAAAATTAATGTAAGTAAAACTAGTACAAACCAGTTGATCGTGTGAGTACCAAACATAAGAACACATATTCTTACACCGACACAACCACCAACTGTTCCCATACACATAATACCAGGAATTCCTAAATTTAAGTGACCTGCTTTTTCCATAATTATCTCGCCAGTACATCCAAAGAGGAATACAGTAGCAATAGCAATTGCGGCAGGGATAATTGAATTAAATAATGTCGTCATCATTATTGCTCACTCTCCTTTTCTTGCAATTCTTTCTTTTTTTGTTTTTTGATAAATATCACTTGATATTGAATGAAAAATTCGCATCCAATAATGAAGAAATATACAAGTCCTATAATGATATCGGAAATAGAATTGTTAGTGATACCAAAAGCAGTTTGAACTTGTGACATCCCTCTTGTTAAAAATGTGATAAATAACGATGTAGCAATCATAATAAGAGGGTTAAATTTAGCAAGCCAAGCAACCATGATAGCGGTAAATCCCATATTTTTTGCTGATTCTGTATTGACAGTATGGTTAATGCTTCCCGCTAGTAATAAACCAATAAGTCCACATATCGCTCCTGAGATAACCATGGTTCTTATAATAACAATTTTTACGTTTATACCAACATATCTAGCGGTATTTTGACTTTCACCCACGACTGTTAGTTCGTATCCTTGTTTGGTGTATTTAAGATAGATTGTCATTATTACAAGTAATAGGATTACTACGATAATTGTTAATAAATATTGATTGCCAAGGTTAGGAAGATTACCAGTTGAAAGTGTTGGTAAAGTACCTGAACCTGATGTAACAGCAACGGCTAAAAAGAAAGATACAATTCCCGCGGCTATATAATTCATCATCAAAGTGAATAATGATTCATTAGTGTTGAAGAAAGCTTTAAATATCGCGGGAATTAATGCCCAAATGGCTCCAGCAATAATAGAAGATGGTATCATTACTAAGATAATGATGGGATCACTTACACCAGCTTCTCCCATATATTTCATACATATTATTGATACTAAGGAGCCGATTAATATTTGTCCATTTCCTCCTAAGTTCCAGAACTTCATCTTAAAGGCAGGAACTAAAGCAAGGCCGACTCCAAGAAGCAAGCAACTATCTCTTAGTAAAATCCAAAATCTTCTTTGGGTTCCAAAAGCGCCTGAGAATAATTGACCAATTACTGCGAAAGGATTAGCTCCTGTGAATATTAGCATTAATAAACAAATAGAAACTAAACCAGATAGTAAAGCAATTCCTCTAATTAACATTGCTTTTTTTAAAGTGATATCACTTCTTTTTACAATATGGAATAAAGGCTCATGATTTTTATTCATGGATATCACTCTCCTTTTCATAATTTGATTTGGTCATCATTATACCAACTTCTTCTTTGCTGCTATTTCTCGCATCGACTATTCCTCTTACTTTACCTTCTCCAAGGACCAGTATGTCATCGCATAAAGCTAATAGTACATCTAGATCTTCTCCAACAAAGATAACAGCAACACCTTTATTTTTTTGTTCGTTTAGAAGATTATAAATGGTATATGCTGAATTAATATCTAATCCTCTAACTGGGTAAGCTGCCATTAAAACTTTAGGAGAAGCAGCAATTTCTCTTCCTACTAATACCTTTTGAACGTTACCACCAGATAATTTTCTTACTTGAGTATTGATGGATGGAGTTTTAACTTGTAGAGATTCAATAATCTTTTCTCCTAGTTTTTTAGGCTTATCCCTATCAACGAATATCGCATATCCCTTTTGATAACTTCTAAGCATCATATTATCGATGATGTCCATATTACCAACTAATCCCATTCCTAAACGATCTTCAGGGACAAAGGATAATCTTACTCCTAAATCTCGAATTTGCATTGGAGTTCTATTTCTTAAGTTCTTCATCACATGGTCTTTTGGATCGAAGTAGTTAATATCACCTGTTTCAAGTTTAATAAGTCCCGCTATAGATTCAAGTACTTCTCTTTGACCGCTTCCAGAAATTCCTGCGATTCCTAAGATTTTTCCACTATAAGCAGTGAAGGAAACATTGTCTAAGACTTTGATTCCATCTTTGTTTCTACAACTTAAATTCTTTACAATTAATCTTTCTTCAGGGTTTACAGGTTCATCTCTTTGTATATTTAAATCAATTTTTTCCCCTACCATCATTTCTGTTAATTGCTTTTCGTTTGTTGTTGAAGTAAGAACTGAACCAATGCATTCACCTTTACGTAAAACAACGACACGAGAAGATATTTCCATAACTTCATTAAGCTTATGAGTGATAATTATGATGGATTTTCCATCATCTCTCATATTTCTTAAAACATTAAATAGTCTTTGTATTTCAGAAGGAGTTAAAACCGCTGTAGGTTCATCAAGAATTAATATATCAGCACCACGATATAATACTTTAATTATTTCTAAAGTTTGCTTTTCAGAGACTGACATATCATATACTTTTTTATTTAGGTCAATGATGAATCCGTATTTATCACATATTTGTTGACATATCTCTTTTGCGTAAGATATTTTAGCTTTTTCTTTATCTTCAATGCCTAAAACAATATTTTCAATACAAGTAAATACATCAACCAATTTAAAGTGTTGATGAATCATACCAATGCCATATTTAAAAGCATCACGTGGAGATTTAATGCTAACATGTTGGTTTTTGACATATATGTTCCCATCATCAGGGTAATAGATGCCTGAGAGCATATTCATCAAAGTAGTCTTACCGCTACCATTCTCTCCTAATAAGGAAAGAATTTCCCCTTTATACATTTCAAAAGTTACGTTTTTATTAGCCCATACTTCTCCAAATCTTTTTGTGATATTTTCAAAGCGAATGCTTGTTTCTTGACTAGTATTTTCATTGATAATATTGTTAATATTTTCGCTCATTGTGCCTCCTAGAAAAAAGTGGAAAACCCAAGGACAAAAAGTCCTTGGGTAATATTATTAAAAATTAATTGCTTTGTGTTGTGCGAACAGTAATACCATCGATATCAATATCAAAATATGGAGCAGAACGATATTCACTTTCAGCAAAATATGTTACGCCACCTTCTGTTTTGATAACTTCGGTATCAGGAGTAAACTCAGAATCAGTATTAACATCAGCCATATATGATGTTAAGTGTTCACCTTTAACTGTGAATGTAGAGCAATCAAATACTTTTAATGAACCATCTTTTAATTTAGCAGCAACTTCATTTAATTTTGCTTCTGTACCAGCTGCAGCAGCTTTACCTAAAGTAGTTAAAGCTACAGATCCATCATATAAAGTAGAACCTAATTTGCCTGACCAGTCTGTATCAATTGCTTTTGATTCAGCAATTTGGTCAAAGCAATATTCAAAATATGGTTGCCAGTTGATCTTTGAAGAAACAACGAATGTATTTGGACATGCGTTTTCTGTGGAACCATTGTATGAAACGTTTGGAATATTCTTTTGCTCACATGCAGTTGGAGCACCCATTGAGTCAGCATGTTGAGAAACTAAAGCAACTTTGTAATTGTCGATTAAATTGGTAGCAGCACTCTTTTCTCCTGCTTCATCGTACCATGAACCTGTGAAAACAACATCCATAGTAACATCAGAAATAATTGATTTAACGCCAAGATAGAAAGATGTATAACCTGACTTAACTTCAGCGTAAGGGAATGCACCAACATAACCGATGTTGTGATTTGTTGTACCCATTTCTTTAAGTTTTAATCCAGCAGCAACACCTGCTAAGTATCTACCTTCATAAATTGACGCAAATGCATTATGGAAGTTAGCAACATTTGCAGTGTGAGCCATTGTACCAGTTGCATGGCTGAATTGAACTTCTGGAGATTCTTGAGCTGCTCTTAATATATGTGATTCATGTCCAAATGAATCTGCAAAAACATATTTGCAACCTTGATCTACTAAATCTTTTGCAGTGTTGTAAGCTTCTTCACCTTCTGGAATATCAGTTTTGATAATTCCTTGTAAGCCTTTTGCTTTGCATGCAGCTTTGAATGCATCAATAAAATTCTTATCGTAAGTTGAAGTTTCACCATGTAAACAGATTAAGCCAACTTTTTGTTTGCCATCTCCTCCACATGATACTAGTGCACCAGCGCTGATTGAAATTAAAGCAGCTGATAAAGCAAGAGCTTTGATTGTTTTTTTCATATTTTTTCTTTCTCCTCTTAAGTTTCCTAAAATGAAAAAGAAAGTCTATTATAACAGACAGGATGCATATGATCTTGTTTCGTAGTGCTGAATTATGGTTCAGCGTAGAGACTTTCCCACCAATTAGGGTAATTATACGAAAACGTCAGAATCACTTCTAACAACCTTAATTTATCATATCAAAAACAAAAAAAGATACATAAATTCGCTAACTTTATGTAGAAAGCGTTTTCATATATCTTTTAGAATCATTAGTCAAATATAGGAGTATTGTTTTCGAAATTACCTATAGATGCGGCAGATATGACTTTTACACCAGCTTCTTCAAGCTTTTCTCTTCCTCCTTGGAAAGATTTTTCTATGACGACCGCTAAACCTAAGACATTGCATTTAGCTTGATTACAAATATCAAGTAATCCTAATGCGGCGTTTCCTTCAGCGAGAAAATCATCGACAAATAATATGTTCTCTCCCTCTTTTAAGAAGCGCTTATCCACGATGACTGTGGAATTTATTTTACGTGTAAAAGATTTTACTTCTGCAGAATAGACATTATTATCAGTGAGAGCGGATTTACTTTTTTTAGCGAATACTACTGGAATATTTCCAAGTTGTTGAGCAACACCGATAGCGAAAGCGATGCCGCTAGTTTCTATAGTTAATATTTTGTTAACATTTTCAAAATGACTAGCTAAAAAACTTGAAATATTGTTAAGTAGTTCAACATCGATTTGATGGTTAATAAAACTATCAACTTTTAAGATTTCGTTATTTATAACTTTACCATCTTGTAAAATACGATTCTTTAATTCTTCCATAAAGCAATAGCTCCTTTTCTATAGATAAACATATCACTTTAAAAAAATAAATAAAGCAAAATCAATCAAATTTTTTATTTTTTTGATATTGTCTTAAAAGTAAAATTAACCTTTAATTTACAATTAAACTTTCATATAATTAAAGAGACCAAAGGAGAACAAAAAATATGAAAACTATACTTGTTACTGGTGGAGCGGGCTATATTGGAAGTCACACAGTAATTGAATTATTAGATAAAGGATACGATGTAATCATCGTTGATAATTTAGCTAACTCATCACAAGAAGCGGTGAATAGAATTAAAAAAATAACTGGTAAAGATGTTAAATTTATAAATGCTGATATTAGAGATAAAAAAGCGCTGGAAGAAATTTTTTCTACTTATAAAATTTACTCAGTAATTCATTTCGCAGGTTTAAAAGCGGTAGGAGAATCTTGTCGACTTCCTTTAGAATATTATGACAACAATATCGGAGGAACAATAACTCTACTTAAAGTGATGCAAGAACACAATGTTAAGAAGATTATTTTCTCTTCAAGTGCCACAGTTTATGGAACTCCAACTAAGTTACCACTTTGTGAAAACTCTCCAACAGGAGGAACCACTAATCCATA
>JALFBO010000150.1 GCA_022772105.1 Erysipelotrichaceae bacterium
AATAAAAAAAGATAGTATCATCATAACTCCTTTAGAAGTTACGCAAGAGATCATCAAAGAAAAGGAAAAAATTAATCCTTCTTTTTCTATTAAGATATTATCAAAAGAGGATGTTATAGAAGGAAGCTATTTTAAAAAGAGCATAGAAGCGCTTTGGTATTTACATCAAAAAGGTTATTCGTTAGCTAGTGCAGAAGAAATAGTTTCTTCTTTACAAGGAATTAAAGGAGGAAGTGAAAAACTTAATCTTTTAAAGAGCATTTATGATGAGTTATTTTCTCGTTATTTACTTGAATTTAATCCTTATTTTAAATATTTATTTGTTAACAAGGATGTTTTTATCTACCGTTATTCATCGTTAGATAAGGAACTTTTAAATGCTTTAAATAAGGTTGGTGTTACTCCTACATTTTTAAATGATATTAATAAGGAATATGAACATAAAGTAATTTCATTTAATAATATCGATGAAGAGTTAGATTATGTGTTTGCTTCCATTGGTAGTTTACTAAATGAAGGTGTAGATATTAATAAAATAAAGATGTTTACGCCTCCTAGTGAATATACTTTACCACTTAAAAAGTATTCTTATAAACACCATATACCTTTTGAAAATAAAGAGAATATAAGTTTATATTCTTCACCAATATGTACATTATTTATTTCTTTATTAAAGGATTACGAAAAAGAAGATGCTTTTAATAAAATATGTGAAATGTATCAAGATGATCCTTACCAAGCAAAGGAAAGAATGGTTACGATCATAAATGAAATTAACGAACTTTCATTAAATAAGGATGAATTTGAAGAACTATTTATATATAAGGCTAAGAAGACATATTTAAAGAATATTGAATATGAAAATGCGATTACTTTTGTATCTTCCTTAAATGATATTAAGGATGATGAATATGTATTTATGTTGGGATTTTCTTTAGGAGAATATCCTCCTATTCATAAGGACACTGATTTCTTTTTAGATGAAGAAAAAAGAATACTTGGTTTTTCTACGAGTAATGAACTAAATGAAATGGAAGAAGAAAAACTTGTTAATTTCATTAAAAGAACTAAGAATTTAATAATAACTTTTAAAGAAAGAATTGGTAAGAATGTATTCTTTAAATCTTTGTTAATAAAGAAACTTGTTTTACAAGAAGAAAAAGGGGAAATTGGTAATGTCCGTTACTCCCGTTTTGCTTATGAAGAAGAGGAAGCGCGTAATCAAGATTTATATGATAATTATCGTATTGTTACCCCTTATAAAGATTCGTTATTGCGTGAAGAGATAAAATATAAATCTTATGATCATAAATTTAAAAAATCTCCTCTTATGAAAAATGACGAGTATATAAAATTATCATATTCTTCTTTAGAAGATTATAATACTTGTCCGTTTAAATATTATATAGGACGCGTATTAAAAGCCAATATATTTGAAGAAAAATTTTCTGTTAATTTAGGTAATTATTATCATCTCCTTTTAGAAAATAGCGTCAACCATAAATATAGTAAAGACGCTTTGAAAGAAGAGTTTGACCAGGTCTTTATAAGTGGAAAAGATAAGTTCTTTGCTTCTTTTTTACTAGAACAATTTAAAGATGTTGAACAAAAGAATAACGATTTCTTGAAGACAAGTAAATATAAGAATGTTATTCCAGAAAAAGAAGTTTCTCTAAGATTAAATGAGAACACCTCACTTTACGGAAAAGTGGATAAAACATTAATCGATGAAGAAGATAAAGAAATCATTGTCGTAGATTATAAGACATACGATTTTAAATTTGAGAAAAACAAGGTGCCTTTTGGATTAAATATGCAACTTCCTTTATACTCCATTCTTTTAGAAGAAGCTTATAAAGATTATAAAGTGACTGGAGTATATATTCAAAATATACTTATTGATAAATCCAAAAACGTGGATAAACCTTACTATTTAAATGGATTAACATTAAAAGATTTAGAAGTGGTTCCTCATATTGACGAAGGATTTGCTCAATCTTCTTTTATAACGGGATTAGGAACAAATAAGTCAGGATTAAAAGATAATAATTTTCTTATTAGCAAGGAAGAATATACTTCTTTAATACAAGAGACTAGAAAACAAATTGACTTAACGCTTCAAAATATTAGGGAAGGTAATTTTGTAATTGCTCCGAAGTTTACTAGTGAATATGATTCACCTTGCGCTTCATGCGAAGCGAAAGATATTTGTTATAAAGATTATAAAGATAATGTTTATATCAAATTAAAAAAAGAAAATGAAAAGGAGGAAAAGTGATATGGCTGGCGTTAAATTTACTCCTTCTCAACAAGAGGCAAT
>JALFBO010000152.1 GCA_022772105.1 Erysipelotrichaceae bacterium
CTCCTGATGATTTTACTTTCTTTTGTTTTAATGGTTTACAATTTGGAAAAACTTTAGGAAGAACAGCAGGAAGAATAAAAGATGGAATCGCTCATATTAATGATAAAGAATATCAACTTAATAAATATGGAAAACATACTCTTCATGGAGGAAGAGGCTTTCAATTTCTAAAGTATGATGAAGAAGAGGAAGAAGATGAAAATGAATATCGAGTAATCTTTTCATTAATCTCTTCAGATGGTGATCAAGGTTATCCAGGTCAATTAGAAAATAAAATTATTTATCATGTAACAAAAGAAGAAAATAAAATAAGAATAGATTTTAAAGCGAAGTCTTCTAAGGATACTTTATGTAATTTATCAAATCATGTTTATTGGAATCTAGATGGAGATATGAGTAAGACTAATTTTGATCATGAATTAATGATCAATGCTTCTAAATATGTTTTGACGGATGAAGAGTTAATATATAAAGATATTTTACCTGTTAATAAGACACATGATTTTACAAAAGGAAAGAAAATTATAGAAGATCTTTTTGATGATGAACTTAGTGTTCCTTATTTAAACGGATATGATCATGATTATATCTTAAATAAAGATGGAAAAGATGATGCGATATTATATTCTTCATCCAAGGATATAAAAATGGAAGTAAAGACTTCTTATCCAGTATGTCATTTATTCACCGCGAATTGTTTTGACGAAGCTCATCGTTATCACTGTTTAGCTTTAGAGTTCCAAAAAGAAGTATTTTTCCAAGATAAAATTATTTTAAGAAAAGATGAAATATATGATGAATTTATTGAATTTTCATTTGAGTTTAACAAGTAGAGATTTGTTATCAATAACATCATTCTTTTATCAATTTTGCTTCTATGATAATATATAAATGAAAAGAGGAATATATAAAATGAAAAATGCAGTTTATTTTCAATCAGGTGGACCAACTTCCGTAATTAATTCATCATTTTATGGAGTTATTGTAGCGTGTCAAGAAGATGAAAGAATTGATAAATTATATGGAGCAAGATATGGTTTAGAAGGATTACTAAATAAAGATTTAGTCCTTATTGATGAACCTTATCAAAAATATGAAGAATTAACTACTCTTTCTGGAGCAATATTAGGCTCTGCTAGACTACTACTCCCTTCTTCTTTTGAAGAAGAAGCTTATAGAAAAGTTTTAGATTGTGTGAAGGAATATAACATTGGATATATTTTTGTCAATGGTGGAAATGATTCTATGGATACTGCAGATAAATTAAATAGATATTTTAAATCTATTAATTATGATTGTTTAGTCGTGGGAATTCCTAAAACCATCGATAATGATTTGTTAAATATGGATCATGCTCCAGGTTATGGATCATGTGTTAAATTTATTACTCGTACTTTAATGGAATTATCTTTAGATATTAATGCTTATAAAAAAGGAAGAGTGACCATTATTGAAACCATGGGAAGAGATACAGGTTGGCTTGCTGCTTCTTCTTCCTTAGCTAACGAATTTAATTTAGGACCAGATTTAATTTATGTTCCTGAAGTTCCTTTTTCAAAAGAAAAATTCTATGAAGATATTAAAAGAATCTATAAAGAAAAAGGAAGAGTTATTGTCGTTGTAGCAGAAGCCTTAAAAGATAAGGATGGTAATTATGTAGCATCAGATAATAATCTTGATTCATTTGGACATGTTCAACTTGGAGCCATATCTAAACTCCTTGCAGATCAAGTTAAGAAAGATTTAGGTATTAATACCCGTAATGTTGAATTATCTTTAGTGCAAAGATGTGCTTCTCATATTGCTTCTTCTATTGATGTTAAAGAAGCAATTGAAGTAGGAAAACACGCAGTTAAATTTGCTTTAGAAGGAAAGGATGGAGTGGTAACAATTCAAAGAATATCTTCTTCACCTTATAAAGTAGAATATGTTCTTGGTGATTTAATGAAAGTTGCTAATGGAATTAAATATTTACCAAGGAATTATATAAATGAAGAAGGAAATGGTGTAAGCAAAGAATTTTTAGATTATGCCCGTCCTTTTATCGATGAAGATGAAATTAAAATAACTTTAGGAAATAAGTTTATACAAAAGAAGTAAAATATTTTTCTATAGGAGGATAATATGAAAAAAAGAATAATAAAAGGCTTACTAAGTGTAGTATGTGTATTTGGATTTTTAAATGTAGCTGTAAGATGTGGTTCTAATTCAAAACCTTGTGACCATTGTGCTCCTGGGGCATCAGAAATGCAAATGGCCGCAAATAATTATCAAGACTATGTTTTATTTCTAGTGGATAAGTGTCAAAAAGATATTACTAGTGTGAAATATACTGGAGGAGATAGTTTAGAGAATCCTGCTAGAATAACATTTAGTAATGAAGGACAAACATTTGACGGATATTATGATATTATTCGTGAGTACACAGTGTTTATAAAGGAAGGAAAAGTTATAGGCGCGACAAAGGAGGTTGATGCTCCTTTATATGGTGTTATCACTTTGTCAAAAGATTATGAATTTAATAATAAGAAATTATCACAAGGTGAGAAATTTATTCAAATTCCTAAAATTGAATATACAGAAGAGAATACCTGTCCTTTTAATTAATATTTATTTAGGTAGTCGTTTAAAACGACTATTTTTTTTTGACAAAATATTTTTCTTTTACTATTTAAGATTAATATCATCAATATTATTTAGACATTCTAAAAAAGAATATCTAAATATTTGAAAGAATAATTTTAAATAAAAGGAAGGAATATTTATAATGAAAAAAATAAATCAGAAAGGATTTACACTTGTAGAACTAATCGTGGTTATTGCTATTATTGGAATATTATCAGCAGTGCTTGTTCCATCTGTTACAACTTATATAGATAAAGCAAAGAAATCAGCATCTATGCAAAAT
>JALFBO010000154.1 GCA_022772105.1 Erysipelotrichaceae bacterium
AGTCATAGGAGAATACATATATAATGCATGGGGAGAAGTAGAAACCAAAATATATGAAGACACAAACCCTAGTAGTATAGATAGATATGTAATAGAAAACAATCCCTTTAGATATAAAAGATATTACTATGATAAAGAAACGAAACTTTATTATTGTAATGCAAGATACTATAATCCAGATATATATGAGTGGTTAACACCAGATGATATAGGATATTTAGATATAGAATCAGTAAATGGATTAAACTTATATTGTTATTGTATGAATAATCCAATTATGTATTATGATCCTACAGGACATAGCACAGAATCTATATGGAAAATAGTTGGATGTGTCGCTATTATTGCGGCGTTAGGTGTACTAACAATTGTATCTGCAGGGGCAACTAGTGGATTATTAGCGGTCACCGCTCCAATTATTAGTGGTGCTTTTTGGGGAGTTACTGCTGGTGCTATTACTGGAGGAATAACAGGAGCGTTAATTGCATATTCTTCTGGTGGTTCTATTCTGGATGGTGTTGCAAATGGAATGTTTAGTGAATCACTTTCGGGTGCGGCTACGGGAGCAATCAATGGTGCTTTCAGTTACTTACAGTTTCCAACAAGTTTCTTAAATAAAATTGATCCTAATATTAGATTTTTGCCAGAAATATTAAATATAGGCGTTCAAACTCTTGGTAATGGGGTTATTTCAATGACTTCGTCTTTGCTTTCTGGTAATTCGATTGAAGCAACTAAAATTGCGTTCTTATTCAGTATGGCTGGTGGATTTATGGGAGCTAATGTGACAGGGCAAGTTGCTAAATCTGTGTGGAGATCTGGATTAGATAGTTTGGGATTAAGTGCTTCAGAGTATTTAGTCACTCAATGGTTAGGAGTGTAATATATGAAAAGTTATTATATTTATAAAAATTGGTTAATAAGACTTTTAATGGGCTGTTTGTTTTTTGTAGGTACTATTATTTGTATGTCGATAGAGCAAATGAATAAAATACCATTATTTTTATATATCATTTTTTTATCAATTAGTTTTCTGTTTGTTTTAGTAATGACTATTTTGGTATTAGTAAATAAAGAAAAATTTTTAACTAAGATTTATTTATATAATGATTACTTTGAAATAAAAAACACTTCTGAAATATTACACACAATTAATTTGACCCAAATAGAATCAATAAAGACAAAAAAAGAAGATTATACAACTTTTTTAGTTATAGAATATTCTAATGGAAGCAATAGTAAGATTGTAGAAATTGAATATAACAAAAATATTGTTTTATACTTTAATAAAAGAAATATTAAGATTAATTGAGGTGAGTAAAAATCCAGACAAATTAGGATTAAGTCCAGCAGATTCATTCCGTTATGCGTTTTAATTAAAAAATAAGGAGAAGTGATAATGAAAACTTTTTTATCTAATAGCTTAACTTCTATTATTCTTAAATGTCTATTTTTCATTATATTATTACTTATTATGTTAGATGAAAAACTAAATGCAACAATATTAACGCTCGAGTGACATAATAAGAAATAGAGATAGTAAAAAAAGGTAATAAAGCCCATGTAACAATGATTTAACTCTTCCTTGAAGATTTTATTTAAGGTATTATTTTCATGTGAAGGAGAGAATTCTTCATAAAACTAAGCACGTCAAAAATTTGTTGAATTTAGTATTTGGAAAAACTAAATGCAACAACAGTTGGTATTTATCGATAATTTTTGAGCTTAGTTTGACCAAAAAATAATTGGCTGTTATTTTTTGATTTTTTTAGTTAATGATTGAGTCAAGTTTACATTCTCAGGCTCAATCTTTTTTATTTCAATAATATCTAAGAATTCTTTTCCTAGAACCATTTCTGCGAGATCATATGGTGTGACACCATTCAATCCTGGTCGATAGTATTAATTAATGTGTGAAAACATTAAATTGACTTTTTCTTGCGTTAAATGATTCAATGAGTGATGCTGTGATGGTAAAATTAATTTACGAAATTAATATTAACTATAATATTAAAAATTTAAACTCTTAAAATTTTATCGAAAAAATTTATAGTATTATTGTCGAAAAACGGGATTGTTATCAAATGCATATTTATCAATATAAATAAATATCGACAAAATTTGTTGTTTCTTATTTATATAATTGAATTGATGATTGTCAAAGTGAGGTGATTTCATCAAAAAAGATATTATTGCTTTTTTTAAAAGATTACT
>JALFBO010000176.1 GCA_022772105.1 Erysipelotrichaceae bacterium
ACTTGTAACTCCAAAGCCTGAAAATGGTGTACGATTACAAGCTACACTTGGTAATCAGAACCCCACGGGCTTGCCCGTGGGAGTAGTCAGTACATTTATACTTAAATAGTTTTTGCAATTTGTTTTGTATGATTTTTTTACAAAGCAAATTGTATGAATTCAATAATGTAGCTGCACAGACCAAAATGCACCAAATAATACAAATTCAATTGCAGCGGTGTACACGCATTATTATGTTGTGTTTTTCATAATTTTTAAATAAAAATCTAACTCTTGATTCCTCAAAAATTAGATTTTATATTTACTCATAATGAGTCCACATTCTAATTATTTTTATAACCTTTTCTTCATCATAAACTTGATATACTAATCTATGTTGTATGTTGATTCTCCTAGAATAAGTATTATTAATTCCAATAAGTTTTTCATATGAAGGAGGATTAGTATAAGGATTCGATTCAAGTAATTCAAGTAAAGCTACGACTTTTTTAAGAATGGTAGGGTTTTGTTTTACTTTTTCAAAATCTTTTATAGCCTGTTTTGTAAATACTATTTCCATTCAATTTTCTCACAATCTTCAAGCTTTGTATTTGCTCCTTCAACAATACTTTCATACATTCCTGGAATACCTGCTAAATATAAAGACTCCATAAGACTATTGTAGTCTTCTTCACTCATCATTATCACATTTCCTTCTTTAGTATTAATATTAATAACATTATTATATTTAATACAACTGGATGCTAGTTTATAAAGTTCAGCCCTTGCATTTGTTATATTTGTATTCATCATAGTTAATCACCTCTATTATTATACGTCTATTATATCATTTTTATTCTTATGCGTCAATAAAAACCGTACTTAAAAATGTACGTTTTTTATTTTTTGCTTAAGAAATCGTGTTTAATTTGTTCTACTAATATTTCTTGATCTATTTGTAGAAATTTTTTAATCATATCATTCATATTATTTTTCCTACTTAATTATTTTTCTAATATAATTATATCATATAATGTGTTTAAACACTTATTATATTATTACTAAATCAAAATAATTTAAAAAAGTCAATTTATTAAATTGACCTTTTAATATAATATGAATTAATTAGTAACTTTTTTCTTATTAAAAACAACATTTAACAAAACACTAATACCAAACATAACTATACATACTATTACCCAACCAAATCCTTGACTATACAAAGGAATATAAGCCAAAATATCAGAAACAAAACCTAAATTAAATAATTCGTTTATAGCATATAATACACTAATAAATAATGTTGAATAAATACATAGTTTATAAGTATATTTAAAGTTTTTAATATATTTATCCAAAAGACCTAAGATAATTAAAACAATAGAAACAGGATATATTGCGTTTAGCACAGGGATAGAGACTGATAATATCATATTTAGCCCTAAATTACAAATTAAAAAAGACACAATTGTTATTATAATAACCCACTTCTTGTACGATATTTTTTTAAATAACTTTGCAAAATAAGCAGATATAGAATTTGTTAACCCAACACAAGTTGTTAAACAAGCTAAAGTAAAGATAGCCGCTAAGAAGAAAGCACCAAAACCACCAAATAAATCATTCACAATTTTTCTAAGAATGATTGCACCATTTGGATCAGCACTATATACACCTGAAGTTGATGCTCCCATTACTGCAAGCATAATATAAACTAGTATTAAAATAGTACCTGCAAATGTTCCAGCAATAATTGTATATTTTACAATTCCTTTTTCTTCCTTAACACCGAAATTACTTAACGTTATTGCAATCACTAAACCGAAATTAAGCGCTGCTATGGTATCCATAGTTTGATATCCATCAATAAAACCTTGTAAAAATGGTGCAGTTTGATATAATTCCAATGGGGCATTTACTGATTTTTCAAAGTTAAATATAAAACATATAAAAAGTACAATAATTAAAATTAGTAAACTTGGAGTTAAAACTGTTCCAATTCTTTTGACTAACTTTCCAGGATTTAAACATAACCAAAGAACTATCAAAAAGAATACTGTTGTATAAACAGCCATCCAGATAGTTAAATTTGAATTTTCATTTAAATATGGAGAAATAGCCATTTCAAAAGGAACAGAACCTGCTCTTGGAATACCTAGCCCTGGTCCAATTGATAGATAAATTAGAAGTGTAAATACTATTGCGAAAACTTTATCAACTCTTCCGGCAAGTTCAGTTAAACCACCAAATTTGCCTACAACAATTACACCAAAAACAGGCAAAATTACTGCTGTGATTAAAAATCCAATAACACTAAAAAAAGTATTACTACCTGATTGTTGTCCTAATAAAGGTGGAAATATTAAGTTACCAGCACCAAAAAATAATGAAAACAACATAAAACTAATAATAACTAAATTTTTCTTACTTAGTTTCATAATTTTCCTCCAATGACAATAATTTATAAATATTTTATCAAATTTGCACATTATTGTCAAAAAACACTATCTGCTATATAATCTAATTATCTAAATTGTAAAATTTATATAAATATATGAAAAAAAGCTTGGACGAGGCCAAGCAATTAATAATCAATAGAATATAATAATTCATCATATTTAGGATAAGTCATTAGAGAATAATCAAATACTTCTTCAATATCATCATACTCTTTTCTCATCTTATCTAAGAAAGGATATGCGTGATTTAATAGATAGAATCCTTTTTCTTTATATGTTTCAAATGAAGCACTTGCAGTAAGAATATTCTTTAGTTCTTGAATAGAAGAATAAGTTGAATCAATATAAGCAACAATATTTTCTATTCTTTTTGTGATTGAATGAGGAGTATAAGGAGCACTTGATGCATATAAAGCTATGTTTTTATTAGCAAGAGGAATGATTTTATTCATAGCCATATCAATCATAGTTTTAATTTCAATACTCTTTATCTTGTAATAGTTCTCATACATGATATCAACGCGAGCAAAGAATTCTTCTTTAGTATAAACACCCATCTTCATGAATACTTCATAAGATTTCTTTTCTTCCATGTACTTAATTGATTCAACAAAAGTTTTGATATTTGGAAGTCCTCTTTTTGTTGCTTCTTCAACCCAATAAGATGAATAACCATCACCTGAAAATAAAATTCTACGATGGTTTTTAATAATATCGACACAGATATCTAAAGCGGCTTTTCTAACATCTTGACGATATTTATGAGCTTCTAATGTATCACAGATTTCATTTAAAGTTTCCGCGACTATAGTATTAATGGTAACATTTAATTTAGAAGCACTCATTGAAGAACCAAGTGATCTAAATTCAAATTTATTCCCAGTGAATGCCACAGGAGAAGTACGGTTTCGATCTGAATTATCTTTTGGTAAATATGACAAAGTAGAAATACCAAATTCTTTTAAAGAATTCTTTTCATATGTAGAAGGTTTATTATCCTCTAATTGTTCTAAGACCTTTTCAATTACTTCACCTAAGAAAATAGAAATGATTGCAGGAGGAGCCTCATTAGCGCCCAAACGATAATCATTTCCAGGGCAAGACGAAAATAAACGAATTAGTTCTGGATAGGTATCAACAGCTTTAATAACCGCGCACATAACAACTAAGAATTGGACATTTTCATGAGGATTTTTTCCAGGATCTAATAAATTAACACCAGTATTAGTAACTAGTGACCAGTTATTATGTTTTCCAGATCCGTTAACGCCTTGATAAGGTTTTTCATGTAATAAACAAACTAGATTATGTTTTAAAGCTGTAGTTTGTAAAATTTCCATAATTAAATGGTTTTGATCAATAGCAACATTGGCTTCTGAAAAAATTGGAGCTAATTCAAATTGAGCAGGAGCAACTTCATTATGTTCATTCTTAGCATATATTCCAAGTTCCCATAATCTTTCATTAACCTCTTTCATAAATGCATGAACTCGTTCTGGAATAGTACCAAAATAGTGAGTTTCTAGTTCTTGTCCTTTAGGAGGTAATGCTCCAAATAATGTTTTACCAGTAAATAATAAATCCTCTCTTTTTAAGAATTTATCTTTATCGACAAGAAAATATTCTTGTTCTAAACCAATGACTGGCTTAACTTCACTTACATCTTTATCGCCAAATGCATTACATAAACGCACCGCGGCTTTAGAAATAACTTCACAAGATCTAATCAAAGGTTCTTTAGCGTCCAATGCTTCACCTTTAAAAGAAACAAATACTGTAGGTATACATAAAATATTATCTTTAATAAAGACAGGAGATGTACAATCCCAATATGTATAACCTCTTGCTTCAAATGTTGCTCTTAAACCACCGCTTGGAAAAGAGGAAGCATCTGGTTCTCCTTTAATTAAATTCTTTCCAGAAAATTTTAAGATTGGTTCATCATTACTCTTATCTAAAAAAGCATCATGTTTTTCCGCGGTTGTACCGTTTAGCGGTTGAAACCAGTGCGTGTAATGAGTACAACCTTGAGCTAAGGCCCATTCTTTCATCGCATGAGCAATCGCATCAGCGGTAGTTCTATCTAATGCATCTCTTTTAGAAAGTGTTTCTTTCCATTTCTTATATACTGGACTTGGTAATTTTTCTTTCATTACAGTTTCTGAAAATACTTTTGCGCCAAATCCTTCAAGAAGTTTTTCCATTTGTCGTTCTCCTTTTCTTATCCTACTTGATTATCTCTAATAAGAAGTAAATTTTCAAGTTTTTTGCTTAGAGTTT